>NZ_CP085876.1:0-7500 GCF_013284245.2 Brevibacillus sp. DP1.3A
TTGGATGCAGCGATTAGCGAACTATGGCGCAAAGTACTCGCCAAGATAGAAAAATCGCTAAGCAAACCCAGTTTTGATACCTGGCTGAAGGCGACAAAGGCAACTACATTAGAAGAGGATGCACTGATCGTCGTCGCACCAAACGACTTTGCTCGTGATTGGCTAGAAACCAGGTACGCACAACTGATTACCGATACACTATATGAAGTGACAGGTATCAATATGAAAGTAAAGTTCGTCGCGATGCAAAATCCTGATGCGGCTTTTGCCGACGAACAACCTGCCCCACGGGTGAAAATGAGCGAACCGCCAACAGTCGCGGATGACCAGCCACCCAGTATCTTAAATCCCAAATACACCTTTGACACGTTTGTCATCGGCTCAGGGAATCGATTCGCTCACGCCGCATCGCTTGCGGTTGCTGAAGCTCCTGCGAAAGCTTACAATCCCCTCTTCATTTATGGAGGAGTCGGACTTGGCAAAACCCACTTAATGCATGCAATTGGCCATTATGTCATTCAGCACAACCCATCGGCGAAAGTGGTCTATTTGTCGTCTGAGAAATTCACCAATGAATTCATCAACTCTATTCGTGACAACAAAGCCGTCGAATTCCGCAATAAATACCGGAGTGTTGACGTTCTTTTAATTGATGACATTCAGTTTTTGGCAGGCAAAGAATCGACACAAGAAGAGTTTTTCCATACGTTCAATGCCTTGCATGAAGAAAGCAAACAAATCATTATCTCCTCCGATCGACCTCCTAAGGAGATCCCGACACTGGAGGATCGCCTACGCTCACGCTTCGAATGGGGACTGATTACTGATATTCAGCCGCCAGACCTCGAAACGCGGATTGCGATTTTGCGCAAAAAGGCGAAAGCAGAAAATCTCGATATCCCTAATGAGGTAATGGCGTACATCGCCAACCAGATCGACAGCAACATCCGCGAGCTGGAAGGCGCACTGATTCGTGTCGTTGCCTACTCCTCCTTGATTAATCGCGATATCGACACGCAGCTGGCAGCGGAAGCACTGAAAGACATTATTCCTTCCTCCCGCCCACGCGTGATTACCATTATGGACATCCAACGAACGGTCGGAGAAGCGTTCAGCCTGAAACTAGAAGATTTCAAGGCGAAAAAACGGACAAAAACCGTCGCTTTCCCACGTCAGATTGCGATGTATCTCTCTAGAGAGCTGACAGATGCCTCCTTGCCGAAAATCGGTGATGAATTTGGCGGCCGTGACCATACGACAGTCATCCATGCCCATGAGAAAATCTCTCGTGCACTGGCAAATGACCCTCATATGCAAACAACCATTCAGTCGCTCATTGAAAAATTAAAAGCAAACCATTAAACCTGTGCATAACGCAAAAAGCCTATACACAACTTACCCACATGTGTATAGGCTCTCTTTTACGTGTTGAGTCCACATATCCACAAATCCACAGGCCCTATTACTACTTCTGTTAAAAAGATCTATCCTAATAAGTTATGATAAAGGCGCAGCCATTATGCAGATTCCAACCAAAAATAATGGCGCCGGAGAGGGAGGCTCACGTCGATGCATATTACCGTTCAGCGTGAAAAGCTGTCGAACGCCGTATCGCATGTTAGCAAAGCTGTTTCTAGTAGAACTACGATTCCAATTTTGACCGGGATTAAAATCAAAACCGACGATGAAGGTTTAACACTGACAGCAAGCGATTCTGATGTGTCTATTGAAGTTCAGATCCCGCTTGAAGAAGCCGGAGAATGGGGAGTAACCGTACATCAGCCTGGTAGCATTGTGTTGACTGCACGTATTTTCAGCGAAATCGTGCGCAAGCTGCCAAGCAATGAAATCGATATTCAAGTGGATGATCGTCTCGTAACCCAAATTCGTTCCGGACAAGCTGAGTTCACCATTAACGGAATGGATGCCAATGAATATCCACAGCTACCGCATCTGGAAGAAGAGAAAGTCTTCAGTGTTCCCTGTGATTTACTGAAGGCAATGATTCGCCAGACTGTTTTTGGTGTCTCTACATCCGAAATGCGTCCGATCTTGACCGGTTTGATGTGGTCGCTTGATCAAGGCAAATTGCGTTTTGTGGCAACTGACAGCCATCGCTTGGCTAGCCGTACCGCAATGGTCGAATGCCCAGAGGATCTTTCTTTCCATAACGTGGTTGTTCCGGGTAAAAGCTGCAATGAATTGGTAAAAATATTAGATGACGACCAAAATCTCGCGGATATCGTTGTTGCGGACAATCAAATTTTGGTGAAGTCTAAGCATATCCTGTTCTATTCCCGTCTCTTGGAAGGAACCTATCCGGACACAACCAGAATTATTCCTCAAGGAAGCAAAACGGAGATCACCGTAAGCACCAAGGAGTTTTTGCAATCCATCGAGCGTGCTTCCTTGTTGAGCCGCGAAGGTAAATCGAACGTAGTCAAGCTCGTTACAATGCCTGATGGAACCGTCGAAATTACGTCCAATGCACCTGAGATCGGGAAAGTAACGGACATTTTGATGCCAAAAGCAATGAATGGCGAAGAATTGAAAATTTCCTTCAACGCCAAATACATGATCGATGCGCTGCGTGCAATCGATAGCGCGGAAATCAAAGCGAGCTTCAGCGGCCCGATGAGTCCATTTGTGATTCGTCCGACCGATCATGACTGGATGCTCCATCTGATTTTGCCAGTTCGTACGTACTAAAATGTTTTTACGTAAAAGAAAGGAGCCAAGCCATGCGTGAGGTTTCCATTAGCACAGACTATATTGCTCTCGGCCAATTTTTGAAGTTGGCTGAAATCATTGACACGGGGGGAATGGCCAAAGCTTTTTTGGCTGAGGTTCCGATCCAGATCAATGGAGAGCTGGACAACAGACGTGGACGCAAGCTATATCCTGGCGATGAAGTGGCGATTGAAGGCTATGGTCGCTATCAAGTGGTACGCCCCTGAGAGGAGAGCGTGATTCTTGTTTCTCAAGAACCTGTCGCTAACCAATTATCGCAACTACGAAACGATGTCCCTGTCGTTTGACGGTCCCATCCAGTTGTTTATTGGCAACAACGCTCAAGGGAAAACGAATGCTCTCGAATCGATCTATGTTTTGGCACTCGCCAAATCCCATCGAACGCCCCGCGACAAGGAGCTTATTTCCTGGGATGCCGATTATGCCACGATCCGTAGTGATGTTCTTCGTCGCTACGGTTCTGTTCGTTTAGAGCTGCAGTTGACAACCAAGGGAAAGCGGGCCAAAATCAACGGAATGGAACAGCAGAAGCTGAGCGCCTATGTGGGGGCATTGAATGTCGTCATGTTTGCACCCGAGGATCTTTCCATTGTCAAAGGCGCACCTGCCCAGCGCAGACGCTTCATCGATATGGAAATCGGTCAGGTTTCACCTACGTATCTTTATTATTTGAGCAATTACAACAAAGTGCTGGCCCAGCGAAATCAGCTTTTAAAGGATTTGGCCATGAAAAAAAGTAACTCGCTGGAAATGCTGGCAATTTGGAATACCCAATTAGCCGATTTAGCGGTAAAATTGTTACGGAAGCGTTTTGAGTTCATTCGGAAGCTGGAGACGTGGGCACAGGAAATCCACACCGGCATTACCGATGGCAGGGAAAGACTTTCTTTGCATTACGTAAACTCATCGCCCGTTACAGAAGAGATGACGATAGATCAGGCTGTAGATAAAATGCTTGCTGCCTACGAAGAGGTTCGCGACCGGGAAATCATGCGGGGGAGCACCCTTATTGGGCCACACCGTGATGATTTTTCACTTAAAGTGAACAACATGGATGTGCAAACGTATGGTTCCCAGGGACAGCAACGTACCAGTGCGCTGTCCATTAAATTAGCTGAAATTGAGCTGATTAAAGAAGAAGTGGGAGAATACCCCGTTCTGTTGTTGGATGATGTCTTGTCAGAGTTGGATGAACATCGGCAAACATTGCTGCTCGAAACCATTCAGGATCGGGTACAGACGTTTGTAAGTACCACAGGTGTGGAAGGCTTAAAGCATCAGGTTCTCCAGCAAGCCTCTCGTTTTTACGTGAGGGAAGGGAAAATCTCCGGAGAAAGGTAGGGGAAGACAGGGATGTTTATTCACATTGGTGGAGATACTGTGGTGAGCACGAAGGAAGTCATTTCCATTCTTGATCATCAGACTGTGAAATCCTCAAAAATCAATAAAGCGTTCTTACTCGAAAAAAGTAAGACAGTTGTTGACCATAGCGAGGAAGAAACGAAGTCTTATGTAATCACCCAGAACGCCATTTACTGTTCACCTATTTCTTCTCTGACGCTGAAGCGACGCGCTCAGTTCGTGGACAGCTTGGATCAGTTTCCCTTTGTACAAGCTGAAGTGGAGGAGTTGACAGAGTAGTGGATCAAGTGACGACGAAAGATACAAACTACGATGCGAGTCAGATTCAGGTACTGGAAGGGTTAGAGGCAGTTCGGAAACGTCCCGGCATGTACATCGGGTCGACCAGCAGCCGAGGTTTGCATCACCTGGTATGGGAGATTGTCGACAATGCCATTGACGAGGCGCTGGCTGGTTATTGCGACGAGATCTTGGTGGTCATTCATCCAGACAACTCCGTATCTGTAACCGATAACGGTCGAGGAATCCCGACAGGCATTCATGAAAAGACTGGGAAATCCACAGTTGAAACCGTTTTGACTGTATTGCACGCCGGTGGTAAATTCGGCGGTGGCGGATACAAAGTGTCCGGCGGTCTTCACGGGGTAGGTAGCTCGGTAGTGAACGCACTATCGGAATGGATGGAAGTCGAGGTTAAACAAAATAACCAGGTATACTACATGCGCTTTAAAGTAGGCGCACCGGATGCTGATCTTGCTGTTGTGGGCGAGACCGAAGAGACGGGAACAAAAGTTACCTTCAAGCCCGACCCGACTATTTTTACCGAAACAACGGTATTTGAATACGAGATTTTGCAAAAACGTATTCGCGAGCTGGCGTTCCTTAACAAAGGATTGCGCATCACGCTGAAAGATGCGCGTCCAGATCATGAGAAGGAAGAATCCTTCCACTACGAGGGCGGTATCATCCAGTTCGTAGAATACTTGAATAAAAACCGGGAAGCCCTGCATGACGATGTGATTTATTGCGAAGGGGAAAAAGAAGGTCTTGTCGTGGAGGTTGCCCTTCAGTACAACGACAGCTATGTGAGCAACATCTACTCTTTTGCTAATAACATCAACACACATGAGGGTGGTACTCACGAAACCGGATTTAAAACAGCTCTTACACGTGTTATCAACGACTATAGCCGCAAGTTTAACTTCCTGAAGGAAAAGGATCCGAATCTTTCCGGGGACGATGTGCGTGAAGGCATTACCGCGATTATCTCCGTAAAAATTCAAGAGCCTCAGTTCGAAGGACAAACAAAAACGAAGCTGGGCAACTCGGAAGCGCGTAGCATTACCGAGTCTGTCTTCGGTGACCGTTTTAACACCTTCATGGAAGAAAACCCGGGTGTAGCCAAAAAAGTTGTGGAAAAAGCGCTCATGGCATCTCGTGCCCGTGAGGCAGCTCGTAAAGCACGTGAAATGACTCGTCGCAAGAGTGCACTGGAAGTAAGTGCTTTGCCGGGTAAACTGGCGGACTGCTCTTCCAAGGACGCATCCGAATCTGAACTGTTCATTGTAGAGGGTGACTCTGCGGGTGGTTCTGCGAAGATGGGACGCGATCGACATTTCCAAGCCATTCTTCCTCTTCGCGGGAAGGTATTGAACGTAGAAAAAGCACGTCTGGACAAAATTCTCGGGAATAACGAGATCCGTGCCATTATTACGGCTTTGGGAACGGGTGTTGGCGAAGACTTTGATATTTCAAAGGCACGCTACCACAAAGTCGTTATTATGACGGACGCCGACGTTGACGGATCGCATATTCGTACGCTTCTGCTGACGTTCTTCTTCCGCTACATGAAACAGTTGATTGAAGCGGGGTATATTTATATTGCGCAGCCGCCTCTTTTCAGCATCAAGCAAGGGAAGACGTTACATTATGCTTATACTGACAAGCAGCGTGATCAGGTACTCGCTACCTTGAAGGCTCAACCGAAGCCTAACGTCCAACGCTATAAAGGACTAGGTGAGATGAACGCGGATCAATTGTGGGAGACTACGATGGACCCAGAAGTTCGTACACTGCTTCAGGTAGATCTCGAGGATGCTATGGATGCCGATATGGTGTTTGAGACACTGATGGGAGACGAAGTAGAGCCTCGCAGGGAGTTTATTGAGCAATACGCGGCAAACGTACGCGATCTTGATATTTAAGTTGGAACGAAGAAAAGCTTGTCCTTTACCGGGCAAGCTTTTTCTTAATGAAAATATCAAAACACATTTGAAATATAGTATGAACATGACTTATAATAGATTGTGCTTTTGTTGAGTTCGTTTCACAAAAAAAGTTCACCCACGCAATAAAAAAAATCAAAAATTCTATTGCAATGAATTAAAAAGTATGCTAGATTTAAATTCCGGAAGTAATCAAGGGCCTATAGCTCAGTTGGTTAGAGCGCACGCCTGATAAGCGTGAGGTCGGCTGTTCGAGTCAGCCTAGGCCCACCACTTACATAGCTGATATGACAACCTGTGTCATGAAAGCGCTAGAATGGGGCTGTAGCTCAGTTGGGAGAGCGCCTGCCTTGCAAGCAGGAGGTCATCGGTTCGATCCCGTTCAGCTCCACCATTCTAAAATACGATTATTCCTCGGTAGCTCAGTTGGTAGAGCAATCGGCTGTTAACCGATCGGTCGGCGGTTCGAGTCCGTCCCGAGGAGCCATTGAAATGGCCCGTTGGTGAAGCGGTTTAACACAGCAGCCTTTCACGCTGTCATACAGGGGTTCGAATCCCCTACGGGTCACCTAGCAAAATGCCCTGCAAGTGCAGGGGTCCTGGAGGCTTAGCTCAGCTGGGAGAGCATCTGCCTTACAAGCAGAGGGTCGGCGGTTCGATCCCGTCAGCCTCCACCACTTTTAACAACTGAATGTTTTCATGGAGCTGTGGTGAAGTTGGAGTTCACGCCGGTCTGTCACACCGGAGGTCGCGGGTTCGAGTCCCGTCAGCTCCGCCATTTTTCTCAAGCGATGGCGAAATAATTACGCTTGAGGCTCGGTAGCTCAGTCGGTAGAGCAGAGGACTGAAAATCCTCGTGTCGGCGGTTCGATTCCGTCCCGAGCCACCATTTATACAAAACACGCCGGTATAGCTCAATTGGTAGAGCACCTGACTTGTAATCAGGGGGTTGTGGGTTCAAGTCCTATTGCCGGCACCACTTTTTCTTTGAAAGTTGAATAACGTTTGCTTTTGAAGGACAAGCTTGGGGAGATAGTGAAGTGGCTAAACACGGCAGACTGTAAATCTGCTCCCTCCGGGTTCGGCGGTTCGAATCCGTCTCTCCCCACCATCTTTACTTCATGGCTATTGGGGTATAGCCAAGCGGTAAGGCAACGGACTT
>NZ_CP085876.1:15000-20000 GCF_013284245.2 Brevibacillus sp. DP1.3A
GATATTGGCCGCACATCAATTAGGTGCTGCTGTGGCCGCTTACGGTGGTGGAGTCATTTATACCATGTTGAATAGTTACTTTCTCATGTTTATCATTGCGGGAATATTTTGCTTGATTGCTTCTGTCATGGTTATGCGTATTGGAAGGAACGCGCTCACGGCGAAAATTTCCGGGAACATGTAGCGGTAAAGATATCGATTGAAAGAAAAACACCCGAGTGGATACTAGATCACTCGGGTGTTAGTTTTCAGGCTGCGGATATATGGGAAGGATGATGCGGAAAACAGCACCGTGGAGTGGACCATTTTCTGCTTGTAGACGGCCGTACGAACGTTCGATAATTGCTCGAGAAATAGCTAGCCCCAGTCCGACATCACCATTTTTTCCTTTCACAAAACGATGAAATAAATGAGGGAGAAGCTCTTCCGGGATGCCCTCACCATCATCTTGTATTTCTATTTGGAGTTGGCGTTTGCCTGGTTTGATTTCGATCGTGATCTGATCCTTGGCATGGCGCAAAGCATTTCCAATGATATTCAACAAGGCTTGAAGAAACTTTCCCTCATCGACATACACTACGTCATTGGTTTTAAGTGGACTTACTGAAATCGTTACATTGTGTTGGAGCTGCAAAGGATGTAAACGCTCAATGGCCCGTGTCACCAGGTCAGTAGCGGAATGCCATGAGGGATCAAACAAATTCTCTTCGCCTTCAAGCTTGGCCAACAATATAATTTCAGTCACAATATGCTTTAATCGATTGGTTTCCTCTACGATGACATCAAAACCTTTTTCAGCAGCAGCATCTACAAAAACGCCATCGCGAATTCCCTCGGCGTATCCTTGAATGGACATGAGAGGGGTTTTTAGCTCATGGGAAGCATTCTGTAAAAATTGCCGCTGGATTTCATGAAAACGATCAAGCTCTTGTGCCATGGAGTAAACACTATTCGAGACTTCAGCAATTTCACCGCGAGCAGGAATAAGCTGGACTTCGGAAAAACGCCTTGCTTGAACCTTTTTAATTTCTCTCGTCAATTTATGGAGTGGCTTCACCATACTACGTGTAATAAAAAAGCTGAGCAAAATGGTAGATACGGCTCCAATCAAAACGATGAGCAATATGTTATTCGTCATCTCCATACGAATGTCTTTTAGCCCACGTACAGGAGAGGCCAGAATCAGTCGTTGCTTTTCGTCGTTTTTAAATGCCAAGTTAACGACCACGTAATCATCGCTACCAACCATCCATATGTTTCGATTTTGCCTTTTCTCCGCTTTACGCTCAAGGGCATCCATCCACTCATTCAAATTGGAAGAAGGCAGGGACGTGTAGAGTACTTTTTTCTTTTTGCCTAAGAGTAAAACTTCTATCTTACGATTGGAGACGAGAAGCTTTTCGAGCTCTGCGACTCCCTCAGTTTCAATCTTTACATTCGATTCGTTCATTTTTTCAATCCAGAATCGCCCTTTTAGGTTTAATTCATTCTTTTGCTGCTCGATTAAATTATCCAGCAAAAACGAATTGATCAGGACGGCTGATACCCCCATGACAAGACAGAGAAGAAGGGCGAACATCAACGTAATACGAAATTGGATACTCATTCATCCTTCGTTCCTTCCAAAGTTCGCAGCCGATACCCAAAGCCCCAGACGGTTTCGAGAGGGATCTTGTCCAGCTTTTTTCGGATACGACGAATGAGATCATCAACCACTCGGTCACTTCCAAAATAATCATATCCCCATATAAGAGAGAGCAGCTCATCACGGGAAAAAGCCCGATTCGGATACTCCGATAAAAGACTGAGCACCTGAAACTCTTTCGAGGTCACCTCTACTTCCTCCCCAAAAGAGTAAACAAGACGTTTTTCCTTATCTAATACAAGAGCACTGTTTACAGCCTCTTCCGTATTCCTGTCTTTCGCAATGAAAGGGGATTCTTCCGTATGGGATTTCATCTGTTTCCAACGTTGAAGTGCCCGATTCACACGTGCCACTAATTCACGAGGGCTAAAAGGTTTGGTGAGATAATCGTCGCTTCCTAGCTCTAGTCCAAGAATCTTGTCCACTTCTTCGTCGCGAGCGGAAACCATGATGATAGGCGTTTCTGAGCCAGCACGAATACGTCGACAAAACTCATAGCCATTCATACCTGGCAACATGATGTCCAATACCCATAGATCGGGGGAATTCTCTTGCTCTAAAGTAATAGCCTCTTCGGCTGATTCAACTGCAGTTGTAACATAGCCTTCCTTTTGCAGATAGGCTTCGACGATCTGACGAATATTGATGTCATCGTCTACGATAGCAATGTGAAAGGTCTTC
Organism: Brevibacillus sp. DP1.3A; assembly: GCF_013284245.2. Classification (NCBI taxonomy): domain Bacteria; kingdom Bacillati; phylum Bacillota; class Bacilli; order Caryophanales; family Paenibacillaceae; genus Brevibacillus; species Brevibacillus sp. DP1.3A. Next base: position 17,327 of record NZ_CP085876.1, read on the forward strand.
ATAGGATTCCTCCGCGAACCTTTAGATTCTCACTTTATTGTACATCTTCAAACGGACTTAAGCAGTTGTTGAAGGCATTTCCCACACTTTTCCCATACTTTCCTACGTTTCTTACAAGAGTGTAAGGAAATTGAAACCCAAATCGATAGGACTACGTGTTCATTCCCTGTAAAATCAAAGTACATTCAATAAACGGAGGGATACACCATGAGAAAACTACTACAGATGATCGCGCTTACGTTCGGATTGTTAATCGATACGAAGACAATGATTCGCTCCTCCGAATTGGAAATGGTCGTGAAGCTGTAAAGATGATCATAAATACAAGTAAAAAACATGAACTTCTAGGCGCCAGAATGTAGGGGCCTTTTTTGTTTTGTGTGATGACTGAGCGTGGAACGGGGCTGGAATATTTAGGGATATTACGAAATTCGTGAGGTACGACCAAAATCGGTGGAAAATCTTGAGGGAATGGATTGATTTAGCTGGATTTTTTGGACGTGCCCTCTCCCTATATGGTATAATGAAGTATTGTGATAACCAGTTGGAGGTTTACCCTTTATGGCAGAAGAAACTGCTCGGTTTCCAAAAGTCGATATTAGCCACGAAATGAGAGAATCGTTCATTAGCTATGCGATGAGCGTTATCGTCAGTCGGGCTTTGCCTGACGTTCGCGATGGTTTGAAGCCTGTACACAGGCGTATTTTGTATGCCATGCACGATATGGGCCTTACTCCTGACAAGCCGTTCCGTAAATCGGCAAACGTTGTCGGGGAAGTAATGGCGAACTACCATCCGCATGGTGACTCTTCCATCTATGAAGCGATGGTACGTATGGCCCAAGATTTTAACATGCGCTACATGCTGGTTGAAGGGCAAGGGAACTTCGGTTCTGTAGACGGCGACCCGGCAGCGGCGATGCGTTATACGGAGTCGCGTTTTTCCAAGCTCGCGCTGGAGCTTTTGCGCGATATTGATAAAGAAACGGTCGATTTCATTCCTAACTACGACGGACGCAAAGAAGAGCCGGTTGTATTGCCTTCTCGTTTCCCGAACCTGCTTTTGAACGGGGCATCAGGGATTGCTGTAGGTATGGCTACCAATATTCCGCCGCATAACTTGACGGAAGTTGTTGATGGCGTCATTGCCATGATCGACAATCCTGATATTACGATTCAAGATTTGATGAAAATCATTAAGGGACCTGACTTCCCTACAGCAGGGGAGATTCTCGGTTACAGTGGTATTCGTCGTGCCTATGAAACAGGCCGTGGTTCCATTATTATGCGTGCCAAAACCCAGATTGAAGAGGATGGGAAAGGAAAACCGCGCATCATCGTAACAGAGATTCCTTTTCAGGTGAACAAGGCTAGACTCGTGGAAAAAATCGCGGAGCTTGTACGCGAGAAAAAAATCGAAGGGATTACCGACCTTCGTGATGAGTCTGACCGCAAAGGAATGCGTATCGTCATGGAATTGCGCCGTGACGTCATTCCAAAGGTTGTATTGAACAATCTGTTTAAGCATACTCAAATGCAGTCTACATTTGGTGTGAATATGCTGGCACTCGTTGACAGCCGTCCGCGTGTATTGAATCTGCGTGACATGCTCTATTACTATTTGGAGCACCAACGTGTCATTATCCGCAGAAGGACCGAATACGATCTCAAGCAAGCAGAAGCTCGTGCGCATATCTTAGAAGGCTTGCGCATTGCATTGGATCATATTGACGAGATTATCAGCTTGATTCGCTCCTCTCAAACCACAGAAGAAGCTCGTACAGGACTCATGGAAAATTACTCCTTGTCCTACGAGCAGGCACAGGCCATTCTCGATATGCGTCTGCAACGCTTAACTGGTTTGGAACGAGAAAAAATCGAGAACGAATACCAAGAACTCATGGTAAAAATCGCAGAACTGCGTGCTATTCTTGCAGACGAAGCCAAAATCTACGCGATCATCCGGGAAGAACTGGGTGAGATCAAAGAGAAGTTTGGCGATGCAAGACGCACGGAAATTACTTTCGATGAGAATCATATCGAAGATGCTGATTTGATCCCAGAGGAAGATGTCGTTATCACCCTGACGCATGATGGTTATATTAAGCGTCTGCCTGTTTCCACCTACCGTTCGCAAAAACGTGGTGGACGTGGCGTGCAGGGGTTGGGAACCAAGGATGACGATTTTGTCGAGCATCTGTACATTACCAACTCGCATGATTACATCATGTTCTTCACAAGCAAAGGGAAGGTTTATCGCCTAAAAGGATTCGAGATTCCTGACCTGAGCCGGACAGCGAAAGGTACCCCAATCATCAATCTCATTCAGATTGAAAAAGGGGAGCGGGTTAGTGCGGTAATCCCTGTGAAGGAGTTTGATCAAGAACATTACCTGTTCTTTGCGACCAAGAAGGGGATTATTAAGAAAACGACGCTGGAGTCTTATGGAAATATTCGCAAAGGCGGACTGATTGCGGTTAACCTGCGCGAGGATGATGAATTGATAGGTGTTCGTTTGACGGATGGCCAACAACAAATCATCATGGGTACTCACAAAGGCATGTCTGTTCGCTTCAACGAGGGAGACGTTCGTACGATGGGACGTAACGCCACCGGTGTGAAGGGGATTACCCTAGACGACGATGATGATGTCATCGATATGGACGTTATCAAAC
>NZ_CP085876.1:25000-152500 GCF_013284245.2 Brevibacillus sp. DP1.3A
AATAGCTCACTGGTCGAGTGACTCTGCGCGGAAAATGTAACGGGGCTAAACGTATCACCGAAGCTATGGCAGTCCTTACGGACTGGGTAGGGGAGCGTTCCAAGCAGCAGTGAAGCCGTACTGGAAAGAGCGGTGGAGCGCTTGGAAGTGAGAATGCCGGTGTAAGTAGCGAAAAGACAAGTGAGAATCTTGTCCACCGAAAGCCTAAGGTTTCCTGGGGAAGGCTCGTCCTCCCAGGGTTAGTCGGGACCTAAGCTGAGGCCGAAAGGCGTAGGCGATGGACAACAGGTTGATATTCCTGTACCACCTCTGTTCCGCTTGAGCAATGGCGTGACGCAGGAGGATAGGGTGAGCGGCCTACTGGATGGCCGTCCAAGCAGTGAGTGTGGTGTGTAGGCAAATCCGCACACCGATAAGCATGAGCTGTGATGGCGAGGGAAATTTAAGTACCGAAGTCCCTGATTTCACACTGCCAAGAAAAGCGTCTAGCGAGGAACAAGGTGCCCGTACCGCAAACCGACACAGGTAGGCGAGGAGAGAATCCTAAGGTGCGCGGGATAACTCTTGCTAAGGAACTCGGCAAAATGGCCCCGTAACTTCGGGAGAAGGGGCGCCTCGGTAGGGTTAATAGCCCGAGGGGGCCGCAGTGAAAAGGCCCAAGCGACTGTTTAGCAAAAACACAGGTCTCTGCGAAGCCGCAAGGCGAAGTATAGGGGCTGACGCCTGCCCGGTGCTGGAAGGTTAAGGGGATGAGTTAGCGCAAGCGAAGCTTTGAACCGAAGCCCCAGTAAACGGCGGCCGTAACTATAACGGTCCTAAGGTAGCGAAATTCCTTGTCGGGTAAGTTCCGACCCGCACGAAAGGCGTAACGACTTGGGCGCTGTCTCGGCAAGAGACCCGGTGAAATCATAATACCTGTGAAGATGCAGGTTACCCGCGACAAGACGGAAAGACCCCATGGAGCTTTACTGTAGCCTGGTATTGGAACTTTGTGCATCATGTACAGGATAGGTGGGAAGCTGAGAAGCAGGGGCGCCAGCCTCTGTGGAGCTGTCGGTGGGATACCACCCTTGATGTACGGAGTTTCTAACTCGTCGCCCTTATCGGGCGAGAGGACCATGCCAGGTGGGCAGTTTGACTGGGGCGGTCGCCTCCTAAAAGGTAACGGAGGCGCCCAAAGGTTCCCTCAGAATGGTCGGAAATCATTCGTAGAGTGTAAAGGCAGAAGGGAGCTTGACTGCGAGACCTACAAGTCGAGCAGGGACGAAAGTCGGGCTTAGTGATCCGGTGGTTCCGCATGGAAGGGCCATCGCTCAACGGATAAAAGCTACCCTGGGGATAACAGGCTTATCTCCCCCAAGAGTCCACATCGACGGGGAGGTTTGGCACCTCGATGTCGGCTCATCGCATCCTGGGGCTGAAGTAGGTCCCAAGGGTTGGGCTGTTCGCCCATTAAAGCGGTACGCGAGCTGGGTTCAGAACGTCGTGAGACAGTTCGGTCCCTATCTGTCGCGGGCGTAGGAAGTTTGAGGAGAGCTGTCCTTAGTACGAGAGGACCGGGATGGACGCACCGCTGGTGCACCAGTTGTCACGCCAGTGGCACAGCTGGGTAGCTATGTGCGGACGGGATAAGCGCTGAAAGCATCTAAGCGTGAAGCCCCCTCCAAGATGAGACTTCCCACAGCGCAAGCTGGTAAGACCCCTCATAGACGATGAGGTTGATAGGTTCGGTGTGGAAGCGCGGTAACGCGTGGAGCTGACGAATACTAATCGGTCGAGGACTTATCCACACACTTAGCAACTGATCATGCAGATCCAGTTTTCAGGGAATAAAAGAAACCTTCTTGCTGATGATGGCAGGAAGGTTTTTTCGTGTAGATAAAGCGGTGGCAGGAAAACTAATACAGATCTGAGGGCAAAGAGGGAAGGGGCATCCAGTGATTTCGGTGAAAATGCCTTCGAATAACCGAGGGAAAGGTATCCATGTGGTTATCCAAAAAATGTTCAACTAAATATCGCTCAACAAGTCCGTGAGACATCGTTAGCTCTGCCCACCATTCCGTTTCATAGCGGCAAAGCATGCTGAGTACATAAAGCAGCAAATAATGACTGGCCCATTCGGGAAGAGGTAGAGAAGAAGCAGACCCATTCCAAAAGAAGAGGACGTTCTGATGCAAACGAAATAACGGGTGTTGATCCAGTTCAGACAGGGCACACTGAGGAAGGGTCAGTTCCTTTATGTTTTTACTATTTACCGAGGCGAGTTTTTCCAAGTTACAAACAGATGGAGCCAGCCTGCGAATGTACTGGATGAAGGTCTCAGTTGAATAGGACAGTGGCCCGTCCGTTTTTTCAGGAAAGGTAATGCGAACCAAATCATCCTGACTTATATGCTCAATCTTTAGCGTTAACCAGTTACGCGGTTTATCCGTAGCAATTCCGTAACTATCGCTGACGCTGGGGATGGATGAAAATAAGTCATGGACTGAATAGCGGTCTTGTAACGGCGCAAGCTGGAACGCGTGAGCTAATTGCGCAAAAAACCCTTCCTTTTGTGGACGAACTTCGTCTTCCATGAGCATATAGGCGTTTCGTTTAAGCTTTCGTGTCGTGACACCATGTTGAAGAACACGACTGTTTTGGGGATAATACGGATCACGAGTCAATAACATCGCCTTCAACAAGTGAGAGCAGCCATAAAACAGCAACAATGGCTGGATAGACAAGTCGGCAACAGCGGAAGTGGAATAAAAATGTCTGGCTTGTCTCCAGAGAAACAGGAAACGCGAGCTTTGTTGAAAAGCTAGTCGCTCCGCATGCTCAACACCCATGTCGTGATAGCAGGCAGCCAAATATTTACGTGCAGTTGGTTCTGTCTCAAAATAGCGTAATGTTTTCCAAGCGTTATCCATGTTACCCACCTTTACCAATTTTCGTAATATGGTTAAGTTTCCTTAATTGTTTTTTGATTTATCTGTCTAATTGAATCTATAACCGAACGATATACTCATTTCTTGACAGTAAATTAAGCCGTTTGTTAAACTGTCTTAAACCATTCGCCGAGAGGAGCTTTCAACTGTGCGGGAAGACAAATTTGTTAAAGAGGGCTTAACGTTTGACGATGTATTGCTCATTCCAGGAAAATCTGAAGTTTTGCCAAGGGATGTTGATCTACGAGTACAATTGAGTGAGAATGTGAAGCTGAATATTCCTCTGATCAGTGCTGGTATGGACACCGTAACGGAGTCTGGACTTGCAATCGCCATGGCTCGCCAAGGTGGTATCGGGATTGTCCATAAAAACATGTCCATCGAGCAACAAGCAAGCGAAGTAGATCGTGTAAAACGCTCTGAAAGTGGCGTTATTACTAATCCATTCTCTTTGTCTCAAGAGCATACCGTCGAAGAAGCGAATGCTCTCATGGGTAAATATCGTATCTCCGGTGTTCCGATTGTCGATGACAATCAAAAGCTGATCGGAATTCTCACCAACCGCGATCTGCGCTTTGTACATGACTTCTCCATCAAGATCAAAGAGGTTATGACCAAGGAAAACCTGGTGACGGCTCCTGTCGGTACCACATTGCAACAGGCAGAATTGATTTTGCAACAACATAAGATCGAAAAGCTCCCGTTGGTGGATGAGAACAACACTCTGCGTGGACTCATTACGATTAAAGATATTGAAAAGGCCATCCAATACCCGCATGCAGCAAAAGATAAACAAGGGCGCTTGCTGTGCGGTGCTGCTGTTGGGGTATCTGCTGACACGTTTGAGCGCACAGCTGCACTGGTACAAGCTGGCGTGGACGTATTGGTGATCGATACCGCTCATGGGCATTCCAAAGGCGTACTTGAAACGGTAAAAGCAGTTCGCAAAGAATACCCAACGCTCACAATCGTCGCAGGAAACGTTGCAACTGGACAAGCTACTCGCGATCTGATCGAAGCTGGGGCATCTGTGGTGAAGGTTGGTATCGGTCCTGGTTCCATTTGTACAACTCGTGTAGTAGCAGGTATCGGTGTTCCTCAAATTACAGCGATCCACGATTGTGCACAAGTAGCGCGAGAGTACAATATTCCAATTATTGCCGACGGCGGCATTAAATACTCCGGTGATTTGCCAAAAGCAATTGGTGCAGGTGCTTCTGTGATCATGATCGGCAGTCTGTTCGCCGGTACAGAAGAAAGCCCGGGCGAATTCGAGATTTTCCAAGGTCGTCGTTTCAAGGTATATCGCGGAATGGGATCGATTGGCGCGATGAAAGCCGGCAGTAAGGACCGTTACTTCCAAGAGAACGCACAAAAGCTCGTTCCGGAAGGGATCGAAGGCCGTGTTCCTTACAAAGGCCCATTGGCGGATGTCACGTATCAGTTGATTGGTGGACTGCGTGCAGGTATGGGATACTGCGGAGCGAAGACCATCGAAGATTTGATTCAAAACTCCCAGTTCGTCCGCATTACCGGTGCTGGCTTGCGTGAGAGCCACCCACACGATGTACAAATTACAAAAGAATCACCTAACTACTCGATTTCCTAAGCGAAAAATAGTACGGAAGACCCAGGTCCCCTTTCTTTTAATAAGAGAGGGGATTTTTACTAGCTACTAACTTGTGGAAATAGGAGGAATCTCGCTTCAAGCCACCCTGTAACCTATGGTACACTTACAATTGTGTGCTTGTTTCATGAAAAAATAAAATCGACAGAAATAGGAGAGTGAGAGATTACATGAAGCGAAAGACATGGACAAAGCGATTGACAGGTCTGTTCCTTTCGGTCGCTGTTTTTGCTACAGCAATGGGAGGAATGGTTTCAAAGGTGGAAGCTGCCCCTGTAGCATCTCAAGCGAATTTACAACTGGAAGCGAAGTCTGCCATTCTTGTTGAGGCATCGACGGGAAGGGTTCTCTATAGTAAAGATCCTGACGTAGCACTTCCGGTAGCTAGCATGAGTAAAATCATGTCTGAATACCTGGTTCAGGAAGCCGTTAAACAAAAGAAAATTAACTGGGATGATGTTGTCCCGGTAAGTGAGTATGCTTTTTATATCGCGAAAATTTCAGATTCGTCTGGTGTGTACCTGAATTTAGGTGAATCATTTACAGTTAAACAATTGTCAGAAGCGATGACAGTCGTTTCTGCTAACGACGCAACCGTACTTTTGGCTGAGAAGGTCGCAGGCAGTGAAGCTGCCTTTGTTGAAATGATGAACAAAAAAGCAGTAGAGCTTGGTATGAAAAATACGATGTTTGTCACTTCTACAGGTTTGCCAGCTAATGAGTTGGGCCCGTATTCAGTGAAAACCGATCAACCAGAAAATCTGATGTCGGCACGCGATTCGGCTATCCTCGCACGTGCTCTGATCCGTGATTTCCCTGAGGCATTGGAAGTTTCCAAAAAAACAAACTTCACATTCCGAACAGGTACCCCACAAGAGTGGAGCAAGAAAAGCTTCAACTGGATGCTGCCTGGTCTGATTAGCTATTATCCGGGCGTAGATGGATTGAAAACAGGGCATACACTTGCAGCGGGCTATTGCTTTACAGGGACGGCTGTTCGTGACAACATGCGTTTGATTAGTGTAGTAATGAATACAGATAGCAATACAAAGCGTTTCGCGGAGACCAGAAAACTGTTTGACTACGGTTTTAACAATTACAAACTGACGAAACAAATGGACAAGAATGTACCAGTTAAAGGGTTTGAAATAGCCCCTGTGAAAAACGGTGTAGAGGTAACAGTTCCAGCCGTTACAGGTAGCGAAGTAAATATGATTACAAAGATCGGTACAGAAGCAAAATTCACACCAACTGTTACCTTCCAGGATCTGACCGCGCCAATTACGCAAGGACAGGTTGTTGGTAAGATCGTATTGAAAGAAGAAGGCATGAAGGATACGGATTATTTGCAGCCTGAAGACGCGACAAAAGCAGGTGTTGATGTAGTAGCAGGACAGGCAGTAGAGGAAGCCAGTTGGATTCGTCTGTTCTTCCGTAGCATCATAGAGTTTTTCAGCAATTTGTTTAGCAGTGGGACAGGAAATTAAATAACTGTTGTTTTTCCCTACATCTATCGTTTACAATGACGGTAACAAGAACCATAACAGTGCATAACAGTTTCGGTTCTGACTCATGATGTAGGGGGTAATGACATGGTACAAGTAGGAACATCCCGCGTAAAAAGAGGTATGGCTGAAATGCAAAAAGGCGGCGTTATTATGGACGTCGTAAATGCAGAACAAGCGAAAATTGCAGAAGCAGCGGGTGCTGTTGCTGTAATGGCTTTGGAGCGTGTACCGTCTGACATTCGTGCAGCTGGTGGAGTTGCGCGTATGGCGGACCTTAGCATTGTAGAGGAAGTACTGAATGCTGTTTCGATCCCTGTTATGGCGAAGGCTCGTATCGGTCATTTTGTTGAAGCGCGTGTTCTCGAGTCTCTGGGTGTAGATTATCTCGATGAGAGTGAAGTACTCACTCCAGCAGATGACTTGTACCATATCAATAAAAAAGAGTTCACTGTACCGTTTGTATGTGGCGCCCGTGATCTGGGTGAAGCTCTCCGTCGTATCGGGGAAGGTGCATCCATGATCCGCACAAAAGGTGAGCCAGGGACCGGAAACATTGTAGAGGCTGTTCGTCATATGCGCACGATGATGTCCCAAATCCGCAAAGTGCAAGCGATGTCCTACGATGAACTGATGGCGGAAGCCAAAAACCTGGGTGCCCCATACGAACTGCTTGAAGAGGTACACAAAACAGGTAAGCTGCCAGTCGTAAACTTCGCAGCAGGTGGAGTAGCAACACCAGCAGATGCTGCCCTGATGATGCAATTGGGCTCCGATGGCGTGTTTGTAGGCTCTGGTATCTTTAAATCAGAGAATCCAGAGAAGTTTGCTCGCGCGATTGTGGAAGCGACCACCCACTACACGGATTACGAACTGATTGCTCGCGTATCCAAAGGCTTGGGGACGGCAATGCCAGGAATCGAAATCTCCAAGATTCGTGAAGCTGATCGCATGCAAGAGCGCGGCTGGTAAGGTGAGTAGCATGAAAATCGGCGTACTCGCTCTACAAGGAGCTGTAGCAGAACATGTGAGAATGCTAGAAGAGGTTGGTGCCACAGCTGTCCCGGTCAAAAAAGTAGAAGAACTGGATGAGCTCGACGGGCTGGTCATTCCCGGCGGAGAAAGCACCACGATTAGCAAGCTGATGCACAAGTACGGATTCATGGAGGCGGTTCAAGAGTTTGGTAAGGCGAACAAGCCGATCTTCGGAACTTGCGCAGGAGCGATCCTTCTGGCAAAACAGATTCAAGGACAAGACGATTGCCATTTAGGGTTGATGGAGATCAAAGTCGAGCGGAATGCTTTTGGTCGCCAAAAGGAGAGCTTTGAAGCCTTGATGCCTGTTGCGGGAGTGGCGGCAGATTACCCGGCAGTGTTCATCAGAGCACCGTATATCATGGAAGTGGGAGAGAACGGTCAAGTCTTGGCCAAGCACGAAGACAAGATTGTTGTCGCCCGAAGCGGTCACTATTTGGCAGCAGCCTTTCACCCAGAATTGACCGAAGATACAAGACTGCATAAATACTTCCTCGACATGGTCAAGGAATACAGAAGCTAACTAGCTGTCATACCGGAAGATCGGCCGTAAAAAGGCGCCGATCTTCTTTTTTTCTGAAGAGATCGAGGCGGGCTACTCTTTACATACGTATAGATCCTGTAGTACAGTTAACAATAATAGTATTCATGAATGAGAATGCGATGATGAGAACAAGTACTTCACAAGAGCCAGGCCTAGAGAGTCGGTGGTAGGTGCGAACCGATCCGGTTATGTGAAGGAATCCATCTCGGAGTGGCAAAGGAACAACAACTTTGCCCGGAACCGTCCCGTTATGACGGAAGAGTGGGCATATGCATGAGGATTGCTGCATATGTCAACGAGGGTGGCAACGCGGGTATACAACACTCGTCCCTTACCAGGGGACGGGTGTTTTTTGTTTTTTTTTTAATACGATTCGGAGGGATTTACACATGTTGGACGTAAAAGTATTACGCCAGGATTTAGAAGAAGTAAAACGCCGTTTGGCTCACCGCAATGAAGATATTTCTGCGTTGGATCAATTCGTAGAAGTAGATGAAAAGCGTCGCCAAGTCATCCAAGAAGCAGAAGCGCTGAAAAATAAGCGTAACACGGTATCCGAGCAAGTAGCGGTTATGAAACGCAATAAGGAAAATGCAGACCATCTGATCGCTGAAATGAAAGAAGTAAATGAACGCATCAAGGCTTTGGATGAAGAGTTGCGCCAACTGGATGAGCAGCTGGAGTTCATTTTGCTGAGCCTCCCGAACCTGCCGCACGAAAGCACGCCGATCGGTACGACAGAAGACGATAACGTGATTGCCTGGACATGGGGAGAGCCACGTGCATTTGACTTCGAGATTAAGCCTCACTGGGAGCTGGCTAGCCAAGCAGGCATCCTCGATTTTGAAGCGGCGGGAAAGGTAACAGGAAGCCGTTTTGTTTTCTATAAAGGATTGGGCGCACGTCTGGAGCGCGCACTGATGAACTTCATGATGGATCTGCACTCGAACGAGCATGGCTATGAAGAAGTGATCCCACCGTATATCGTCAACCGCACGAGCATGACGGGAACGGGTCAATTGCCTAAGTTCGAAGAGGATGCATTCAAAATTGAGGGACCAGATTACTTCCTGATTCCAACTGCAGAGGTGCCAGTCACCAATATGCATCGTGATGAAATCATGGATGGAGCGGATCTCCCTCGCTATTACACTGCTTTCAGTGCATGTTTCCGTTCGGAAGCGGGTTCTGCTGGCCGTGATACGCGTGGGTTGATTCGTCAGCATCAATTCAACAAAGTTGAGCTGGTGAAATTCGTGAAACCAGAAGAGTCTTATGACGAACTCGACAAACTGGTGAAAAACGCTGAAAAGGTGCTTCAATTGCTTGGACTGCCATACCGTGTCCTGAGCATGTGCACAGGCGATCTTGGATTTACGGCTGCGAAGAAATTCGACCTGGAGGTTTGGATTCCAAGCGGCGACACATACCGTGAAATCTCGTCTTGCTCGAACTTTGAAGATTTCCAGGCGCGCCGTGCCAATATCCGTTTCCGTCGCGATACGAAATCGAAGCCGGAATTTGTGCATACATTGAATGGTTCTGGTTTGGCGATTGGACGTACAGTAGCAGCGATCTTGGAGAACTACCAAGAGGCAGATGGAGCAATCGTGATTCCAGAAGTTCTTCGTCCATACATGGGCGGAGTAGAAAAGATCGCACCGAAGTAATAAGCGAGAGATTTAGAAAAGCAGCTCTTGATCCATAGCGGGTCAAGGGCTGTTTTATATTGTGTACTAATACAGGTGGATTTTTTAAAAAAACGTGTTGCACTGTACTATTCTCTGTTATATAATAAAAACAAATTTTAAGAATATTGTTTTAATACAGAAATGGAGGAATGGAGAATGGACTGCTATCGGTGTGAAGGAAACGGAGAACAAAATTGCCCAAGATGTGGAGGCGTTGGTCGTGATGCCAACGGAGCGGCTTGCCACAATTGCTTGGGAGACGGGCATGTATGCTGCAGCCATTGTAGTGGCAGCGGGAATCAGGAGTAAGGACATTTTTTTTGCCACTACTGTTATATAATAAAAAACATTTTATCGATCTGTATCATAATAACTTTAGAATGAGGGAGGAGGAGCTGTTTTGACTACCGTACCTACGAATCCATATCCGCTGGAGGTGCAGATTTCCGGTGAGATGCACCCTGGTTATCAAGATATCCTGACACCAGAAGCGATTCAATTCGTGATGAAGCTGGAGCAAAGGTTCGGCGACAGACGACAACAATTGTTGGCTAAACGCGTGGAACGTCAATTGCAAATCGATGTAGGTCAGTTGCCCGATTTTCTACAGGAAACAGCGGACATTCGTAAAGGAGATTGGACTGTTGCTCCATTGCCCAAAGATTTGCAAGACAGACGGGTGGAGATTACGGGACCTTCGGGTGATCGGAAAATGGTCATCAATGCACTGAACTCGGGTGCTCGGCTTTTCATGGCTGATTTTGAGGACGCGAACTCACCGACCTGGGAGAACACCATCCAAGGCCAAATCAACATGAAGGATGCGGTACGCCGCAATATCTCTTACATCAGTCCGGAAGGCAAATCATACACCCTCAATGAAAAGACGGCGGTTTTGATCGTGCGTCCTCGTGGCTGGCATCTTGAAGAAAAACACATCCTCCTCGATCAAAAACCGATCTCCGGCAGTCTGCTTGACTTCGGACTTTACTTTTACCACAACGTAGATGCTCTTATCGCGAATCAGACAGCACCGTATTTTTACTTACCGAAACTGGAGAGCCATTTGGAGGCCCGCCTTTGGAACGACGTCTTCCTTTTCGCGCAGGATGAATTAAATATCTCACGCGGCACAATTCGCGCGACAGTATTGATCGAAACGATCCTCGCAGCTTTTGAGATGGATGAGATTCTGTACGAGCTGCGTGAGCATAGTGCAGGACTGAATTGCGGACGTTGGGATTACATTTTCAGCTATATCAAAAAGCTGCGGAATCAGCCTGATGTCATTACACCGGATCGTGCGCAAGTAACCATGACAGTTCCGTTCATGAAAGCATACACCACGCTGGCAGTGAAGACTTGCCATAAACGGATGGCGCCTTGCATTGGGGGAATGGCTGCACAAATTCCGGTGAAAAATGACCCGGTACAAAATGCAGAAGCCATCGCCAAAGTACGCGCTGACAAAGAGCGGGAAGCGTACGATGGACATGATGGGACTTGGGTTGCTCACCCTGGGCTAGTGCCGGTAGCCATGGAAGTGTTCGATCGCTTGATGAGAGAGCCGAACCAAATTTGGTACAAACGTGAAGACGTAGACGTATCTGCTAAGCATCTTCTGGCAGTCCCAGAGGGCACGATTACCGAAGCGGGTGTCCGTACGAATATTAGCGTAGGCTTGCAGTACATCGAGGCATGGTTGCGAGGCTCTGGGGCCGTGCCGATCAACAATCTGATGGAGGATGCAGCTACAGCAGAAATTTCGCGGGCACAAGTCTGGCAATGGATGCGTCACCGTCACGGAGTCTTGCAGGATGGTAAAAAGGTGACGGAAGGCTTGGTAAAGCAGTGGCTGAGTGAGGAGCTACAAGCGATAAAGCAAGCAATTGGCCAAGAGAGGTATGACAACAGCAAGTATCCGATTGCTGGTGATCTATTCTTGCAATTGGTAACGACAGAAGATTTTGAAGACTTCCTAACGGTACCGGGTTATCGCTATTTGTAAAAATATAAAGAGTGGGGGAAATGAAAATGACGAAAGTAAACAAGCAAGAAGCGATTCAACAGGTGGAGCAAAGCTGGCAAGGCGAGCGTTTTCAAGGAATTACACGCCCGTATACGGCAGAAGATGTCGTTCGTCTGCGCGGTTCCGTACAAATCGAGCATACGCTGGCTCATCTCGGAGCAGAGCGTCTGTGGAACCTCTTGCATACTGAGCACCATATTAAAGCGTTGGGGGCTTTGACCGGGAATCAAGCGATTCAGCAGGTAAAGGCAGGATTAAAAGCGATTTATTTGAGTGGCTGGCAGGTAGCGGCCGATGCCAATCTGTCTGGTCAGATGTATCCTGATCAAAGCCTCTACCCGGCAAACAGTGTTCCCCAAGTCGTAAAAAGAATTAATCAGGCATTACAACGGGCCGATCAGATCGATCAATCAGAAGGTGGTACCGAGACGAATTGGTTTGCACCGATCGTAGCAGACGCAGAAGCGGGCTTTGGTGGGCCACTGAACGTTTTTGAATTGATGAAGGGTATGATTGAAGCGGGCGCAGCAGGGGTGCATTTTGAAGACCAGCTGGCTTCCGAGAAAAAATGCGGCCATATGGGTGGGAAGGTACTGATTCCTACGCAAGCAGCCGTCCGAAACCTGATTTCCGCACGATTTGCGGCAGATGTGATGGGGGTTCCAACGATTATCGTGGCACGTACCGATGCCAATGGCGCTTTCCTGATCACCAGCGACATCGACGAGCAGGATAAACCATTCCTGACGGGTGAACGAACAGCAGAAGGCTTCTTCCGTCTACGCGGCGGGTTGGATGCAGCGATTGCTCGTGGACTGGCGTACGCTCCCTATGCAGATTTGATCTGGTGCGAGACTTCTGAGCCGAATTTGGAGGAAGCACGTCGTTTTGCAGAAGCGATCCATGCCAAATATCCGGGTAAGCTGTTAGCCTACAATTGCTCTCCTTCGTTCAATTGGAAAAAGAAGCTGGATGAACAGACCATCGCTCGCTTCCAAGAGGAGATCGGCGAGATGGGCTACAAGTTCCAATTCGTCACGCTTGCTGGCTTCCACTCCTTGAATTACAGTATGTTTGAACTAGCGCGCGGCTATCGTGACCGCGGAATGGCTGCCTACTCTGAATTGCAGCAGGCTGAGTTTGCCAGCGAAGTACATGGCTATACGGCGACCCGCCATCAGCGTGAAGTGGGTACTGGCTATTTCGATGAGGTGGCACAGATTATCTCGGGCGGCAATTCATCGACGACGGCATTGAGCGGGTCGACGGAAGAGGAGCAATTCGCCCATAATTAAATAGGAAAAGCGAAGGACTAGGTGGTTCTCTGGTATTCAGAGGGCCACTTTTTGCGTTCACGTCTATTATTCATAGAGTCTTAATAGCTTTTTAACAACGCATTTATATCAGTTTCATGTTGGTTGTTTACGATTAGCTTAGGAAAAACAAAGGAATCAAACACAAATAAAAACGAAAAGGGGCCTTAAAGATGAGAGGGAACCAGTTAAGCTGGAAACGAACCGTTGTTGTCATGACATCCGTTTTTCTGCTTGCGGGATGTGCCACCGAAACGAAATCAGGCACTTCTCTGGATACGTCGCAATTGACCCTGGATCAAATCGTGGAAAAAGCAAAGAAGGAGGGAGAAGTCAACTCCGTGGGTATGCCGGACACGTGGGCAAACTGGGGGGAGACTTGGGGTAATCTCGCAAAGGAATACGGCTTGAAGCATACGGACACGGACATGTCGAGCGCAGAAGAATTGGCTAAGTTTGAAGCAGAAAAAGAAGACGCCACAGCAGATATCGGTGACGTAGGTATTGCTTTTGGACCGTTAGCCAAGCAAAAAGGGCTGACGTTACCATACAAAACCTCTTACTGGAACGACATTCCCGACTGGGCAAAAGATGATGAAGGACATTGGTTGCTGGGCTATACCGGAACACTGGCCTTTATCACTGACAAAACAAAGGTGCAGAATCCTCCCAAGACCTGGGCAGATTTGAAAAACGGCAGCTTCAAGATCGCGATCGGCGATGTTATGAAAGCGAATCAGGCGCAGTTTGCCGTACTGGCCGCGGCCTATGCTAATGGGGGAGATGAGAAAAATATTCAGCCCGGCATAGACTTTTTCGCTGAGTTGGCAAAAAACAAGCGACTCAGTACGAGCGATCCGAGCCTTGCCAATCTAGAAAAGGGTGAGGTCGAAGTCGCAATCTTGTGGGACTTCAACGCGCTCGGGTATCGGGACAAAATCGATAAAAACCGCTTTGATGTCCTCATCCCGGAGGAAGCATCAGTCAGCAGCGGGTACGCAACTGTGATTAACAAGTACGCCAAGCACCCACACGCTGCCATGCTGGCTCGTGAATACATTCTCTCCGACGCTGGACAGTCCAATCTGGCTCGTGGCTATGCTCGACCGATTCGTGCGAATGCCAAGCTGGATGAATCCGCTAAAGCCATGTTGCTCCCTGATGAAATGTATAAAAACGCACGTCCGGTGGGCGATTTGACTGCTTGGGAAGAGACAACCAAAAAATTGCCGCAGTTATGGCAAGAGCAGGTGTTAATCCATGTGCGCTAATAAGCTCGCTATGATTGTGCTCGACGGATTGAGATTTGATACAGCCGTCTCGCACATGGGGTACCTGCATCACCTGGTCGAGTACGGTATTGCGGCCCGCTTTCAGGTACGATCGGAATTGCCCAGTCTGTCGCGCCCTTTGTACGAGGTTCTTTTAACGGGAACCCCTGTGTGGAAAAACGGAATTTCCAGCAATCAGACGGTTCGGCTTTCGCATCAGGAGAGTCTCTTTCACCTGACGCAAAAAAACGGGATGTCCAACGCTGCTGCGGCTTATGGTTGGGTAAGCGAGCTTTATAACAAGGCCCCATTCAATCCGTTTCACGACCGAATCCAATTGAACTCCGACAAGCCGATACAAAACGGGATGTTCTACTGGGAAGATCACTATCCGGATACACACTTATTTGCTGACGCCAACTTTTTATTGAATGGATACAATCCAGATTTTCTTTACGTCCACTCCATGAATATCGATGATGACGGACACAAATATACGGCTGATTCCGTGCAATATCGAAATCGCGTTCTGGCGGCAGATTCGATACTGGCAAATGTGCTTCCTGCGTGGATCGATGCGGGTTATCAAATCATCGTAACAGCCGATCATGGGATGACAGCTGATGGAAATCATGGCGGTACTTCTAGTGCTGACCGGGACGTCCCCCTGTTTGTCATCAGTAATCTGATATCTCCGGGTATTCGAGAGGAGGCAATTCCGCAATTGCAGGTGGCTCCGCTTGTCTGCCATTTGCTTGGCATCTCCCCCTCGAAAGAGATGCAGCCATTGAACGTATGAGGGCTGAGTAAGACGTCTCCCTAAGGGGGCGTCTTTTCCTCTAAGAAAGGAGCTTTTGCGATGAAACGATTTGTCAGTATGTTTTGGGTCACGACGATTCCGTTCTTTGCAATGATCGCTCTGTTTCTTCTCGTCCCGTTGCTTTCCATGATTGGAGGGAGCTTTCAGGCCGAGGGGGGCGGCGGTTTTACCATGAGTCACTATCGTGAAATTTTTTCAAATCCGTATTACTTGCAGGCTTTTGAGAACAGCGTGCTCATCTCGTTCCTGTCTGCTCTCATTGGAATCGTCGTTGCTGTTTTCGCCGCCTATGCGATTACCCGTTTTCCACAGGCTCTGCAACAGCGAGTGCTTGTCATTACCAATCTAACCTCCAATTTTGCGGGGATTCCGCTCGCTTTTGCTTTTATTGTCCTGTTGGGAAACAGTGGATTGTTTGTTTTGCTCGCGAAGCAACTGGGGATTGATTTTGGACAGACCTTTACTCTGTATTCGTGGAGCGGCTTGACGCTTGTTTATATTTATTTTCAACTGCCCCTGGCGGTAATGCTTTTGTATCCCCTGTACAACGCCATTCAAAACCAATGGATGGAAGCGGCCGAGCTGCTTGGGGCAAGTCCATGGAAGTTTTGGCTGAGAATCGGGTTTCCAGTACTGCTTCCAGGCATCGTTGGCACATTCAGCATTCTATTTGCCAATGCAATGGGTGCCTATGCTTCAGCCTACGCGCTCACCGGGAGTAACTACAATCTGGTGCCCATTCGGATTGGCGCGCTAGTATCTGGCGACATTTTTGCCAGACCCGAGCTGGGTAGCGCACTCGCAGTACTGCTCGGCCTGACGCTTGCCGGAGCCTTACTCGTGAACGAGTGGCTAACGCGGAAGATTCGGAGGGATTTGTCTTGAAGCGGATCAGTTTGCCATCCTTGTCGTTTGCGTTGGTCATGCTGTATTTGTTTTTGCCAGTAGCTGCTACCATCCTTTACTCACTGGCAACAGAGTGGAACAGCACAGTTTTGCCAGAAGGACTCACAGGAAAATGGTTTGCGGAGCTGTATGCCGATCCCCGATTCTTGCAGGCGTTCGGGCGTTCTTTTCTGCTCAGCTTTCTGACGACTGTCGTTGCCGTCGTCATTATTGTTCCTGCTGTATTCTCCATTATCGTCTACGCTCCCCGGATGGAGAGGCTGGTTCAGATTTTGGTGATGCTGACCTATGCCGTTCCGGGTGTCATTATGGCGGTCGGATTGATCCGTACTTATTCAGGAAACGGAATTCCAATGGTCATCATCACAGCCGGGGCGTATTTGGTCGGTTTGCTTCCGTATCTTTATCAGGGAACGCGCAACAGCCTGCTTGCCATGCAGGCACGTTCGTTGATGGAGGCAGCTGAGCTATTGGGTGCGAGCCACTGGCAGGCATTCGTACGGATTATCGTTCCGAATATCATGTCTGGAATTTTCGTGTCCTCACTCTTGTCGTTCTCCATTTTGTTTGGTGAATTCGTTTTGATTAACATCCTGGTGGGTGGAAGATACGAAACCCTGCAGATGTATCTATACGCCAAGCTATCGTCAAGTGGACACGTCGCCAGCGCGATTACGGTCACTTATTTTGTCCTGATGGCTATTATCACTGGCCTGGTTGTAAAATTCACGCGCCGAAGCTTCGCACGCAAGGAGGTCCCCTGATGAGTTACGTCCAAATCGAACACTTGTCCAAAACCTTTCACGGTCAACATGTGTTGCAGCAACTCGATCTTGCGATTGAAAAAGGCGAGCTGGTTACCTTGCTTGGCCCTAGCGGGTGTGGCAAAAGTACGCTGCTACGCATCCTCAGTGGTTTGACGGCTCCTGATACGGGCATGATCTACATTGACGGCAAAGATGTGACGGACGTGTCGCCAAAAAACAGACAGATCGGCATGGTGTTTCAATCGTATGCGCTTTTTCCCAATCTTACGGTCAGTCAAAACATTGCCTTTGGCCTGGAAATGAACAAAATCTCGAAAACGGAGATTCGGCTACGTGTCCAGGAAATGATTGAGCTGGTGGGATTGGTGGGAAAGGAGCAGGCTTACCCACGTGAATTGTCTGGCGGCCAGCAGCAGCGTGTGGCACTCGCCCGTTCTCTGGTCACCCGGCCAAAAGTGCTTCTGCTGGATGAGCCGCTTAGTGCGCTTGATGCCCAGATTCGTAAAAATTTGCAAAAGCAGCTACGCACAATTCAACGTGAGTTAAACATGACGACTGTGCTGGTTACGCACGATCAGGAAGAAGCCATGGCTGTCAGTGACCGCATCTACATCATGAATGGTGGACGAATCGTTCAGCACGGCAGTCCTCAAGAGATTTACACGCAACCTCGTTCTGAATTTGTTGCTCGCTTCATTGGCAATTACAACGTGCTGACTGCCGAGCAACTTAACCAAATCGCGCCTCATTTGTCTCATCCGGCAGTTGAACGTTTCGCAATCCGTCCTGAGACGTTTCGCGAACAGCCTTTGACTGCGGAGGACATCTGTTTGACCGGGAATATCGCTCAAGTAACCATGCTCGGCAATATCTCCCGTTACGAGCTGAACATTGGTGATGTTCCTGTACTGGTGGACACTCTTCACCTGACCTTCGAGCAGGAGCAGATAGGCACAACAAAAACATTGTATGTAGGTCCCAAGGATGTGATTCCGCTTTATGACACTATTGCCTGAAGAACGACAGCAAGTGATTCTGGACGAATTGAACCGCCACGGTAAAATTCAGGTGATGAGTCTGGCAAAAAACCTGGCAGTAACACCGGAGACAATACGACGTGATCTGGACCATTTGGAACAGCAACGTTTGTTAAAGCGAGTGTACGGAGGAGCAATCCCTTATCATTTGGCGAAGCGTGAGCCGCACTTTGAAAAGAAACAGGCGATCCAACAGACGGCAAAATCGAAAATCGGGCAAATAGCGGCAGAACTTTTGTCTGACGGGGATACCATCGCGCTCGATGTCGGGACGACAACACTGGAATTGGCACGTGCTATAAAGGGCCTCAACCAATTAACGATTGTCACGAACTCGCTCCCCGCCGCTTCTCTACTAAACGAGTTGTTGGAAGCCAATCAATTCAACGGTCAGGTAATTATGCTGGGGGGGCTGACCCATCCGGCCCAAAAATCAGTTGCTGGGGCGTTTACCTGCGAGCAGCTCTCTCGTTTTCATTTTGATAAAGCTTTTATTTCCTGTGGAGGAATTACGGCTGATGGCTTCACCGATTATGACATGGAAGAAACGCTGTGCTCGACCATGATGATACAGCGGGCGGAGCAAGTCTATGTATTGGGAGACACATCGAAGATCGGCCAAACGCAATTTTTTCGTATTTGCGGCTGGAAGGATGTCAGCGCGGTTGTTTGTGACCAGCCGATGCCGGATGAATGGCTTTCGTCTGGCATGCAAACTACCTGGATAAGCGAACATCCGGGAAGGAGAGACTTCATATGCTGATCGACTATCATCTTCATCTGGAAGAAGGGCCTTTTTCATTGCGTTGGCTCGACCGTACCAATGTGGCCCTCGACCACTTTTATCCGCTATCTGAACCTCGACATACCCGTGCCTGGCTGCTGGACAGTCTTGCGCGATTAAATAACCGGATGTCTCTTGGGGCATATGATCCGTCATGGATCGATCTGTATTTACGTGAGGCGTTAAACAAAGGCTTGAAGGAAGTGGGGATTGTCGATCATTTATACCGCTTTCGTGAAGCCCGTCCCTACTTTGAACGGTATATGGAGCTGGGTGACACCGATTTGGGTCGCTTGCAGCGCACATGGCTTGATCAAGTATGCACCGAGAGCCTCAGCGACTTTTGTGTCGCCATTGAGGCAGCAAAGCAGCGTTGGTCAGCAAGCGGTGTGGAGTTGCGGCTGGGGATCGAAGCGGATTACTTTATCGGCGGGGAAGCAGAATTGGAAAGCTTGCTGGCAGGTGCTTCGTGGGATTATGTGATCGGTTCTGTTCATTTTTTGCAAGGATGGGGCTTTGACAATCCTGAGACTCGCCATCTGTTTGAGCAGCATGACCTGAAACAGCTATACGCGGACTTTTTCCACACAGTTGAATCCATGATTAGGAGCAACTTGTTTGATTTTGTTGCCCATCTGGACAATCTGAAAGTATTCTCCTATCGTCCAGAGGAATCGGAGCTTGTTCCCTATTACCACCGAATCGCAACTGCTTTGACAGAAACGGATACAGCGACCGAAATCAATGCGGGCCTGTATTACCGCTATCCCGTTCAGGAAATGTGCCCCAGTCCTGCTTTCCTCGACGTTTTGGTGGCGCATGGTGTTCCACTGACACTCTCGTCCGACGCGCACTTTCCCGACGATATTGGGAGATACGTGGCGGCGAATCTGGAGATCCTCCATTCAATGGGGGTAACGGAGATTGCCACTTTTTCCGGTCGTCAACGGATCATGAAGCCAATTCGTTATGCATCAGCTATTCCAGACGAGAGCTGCTGACATGAACTGGAACGGATAGGATTTGCCGAAAAATGGATATACACATATAATAAGAAAGTAGGTGATCATACTTGTCCCCGTAGCTCAGCAGGATAGAGCAACGGTTTCCTAAACTGTAGGTCGGAGGTTCGAATCCTCTCGGGGACGCTATTGAAGAAAAAGCCTTGATGTATCAAGGTTTTTTCTTTTTTATGCATACGCCCCTCATCGTTTATTTTGGAAAATACGGAGACAAAGAACATGTCTTGAACGTATTACTTGTAGCAGAAAACGATGGAGATAAGGGGTGTTTCCTTTGAAAAAAGTGATCATAGGCATGGTCTTCGCTATTTTCTTCAGTGGTTGCAGCTCAGATACGGTCGTACAAAATCAGACTGCCGCTCCACCTGCAAAAGAAGTGACGAATACTGGCACAGAACAGAAACAACCGGTCGACAGCTCTACAAGCTATATCCAAATCGCAAGCTATATGGAAGAAGAGAGCAAAAAAGCTTTCTCCCCCTACTATGAGTTTGTAGAGTTTACCGTATCAGATTATGAAGAGAAGACAGTTGACGGAAAAGTGGAAGCGACATTCGGGTATCAAGTGAAATACAAAAACTTTGAGAAAGACCCTGATACCGTGGACTACATCAAAGCGGCAAAAGAAAAAAACGATCCCAACTACCAACAGCTGTATGATGAATATTTGCAACCCAAGGACATGAACTTTCATTTGAAAGCCGTAGTTGAAGATGCGGACTCCATAACGCTTTACACCAATGTGAGTCCAAAAGGAATCCAATGGGAAAAGGCAGTCATGTCTGATTTCATCCTGAAGAAATAAGATAGCGACTTAACTGTAAGGACCGCGTAATCACGCGGTCTTATTCATTTTTCTCGCACCAGTACTCGTACTCATTGTCGATCCAATCTTTGATATGATCGTAATTCTCCCAAGTATCGTCCACGTGATACACACTTGGCTCACAATCAAACGCTTCTAGATAATGATAGCGATACTCCCCCGTATCGAAATCGAAGTAAAACATCGCGAACTGGTTTCCTTCTTCAGTCAGCATGTCTTTTGCAAATACTCCACCTGTCTTCTCATAAACTTCAGGGCCTGTAATCTTCCTTTGTTTAAAATCAGCGATGAGGTTTTCGAAACTCTTATTAAAATCTTCGCTAACCATTTCATTTTCAATCAACCAGCCGATGAAAAAACCTGTATGTACGTATGCCTGTTTTTGAGGTAGATCCTCCTCAAAGTTTTCGTAATGATATTTCGCCTTATCGTATACCGTTGTCACTAGCGAATCCTCTCTTTCTATTTGCCCGTTTTTCAAAAATTATACAGGATAGATGTAATCGTAAAAAGTCAAAAGAGGATGAAGAAGGAAGGGTAGGAATTTTGTAGCATTGCCGTGATTCGAAGTGGTAGTATTTAACTGTTATATAGAGAGAACCATTGGTTGGTTCATAGAGGGGTCATATTTCATGCGGAAATTGCTTGCCTATTTTCTTAGCGCTGTAATGATTAGTCTAGTAATCCTTCCTGTAGAGCCTGCGTCATCTAGAGGCTCAAGTTCATCTAGCTCCAGTAGTTCAGGCAGAAGCTCAGGTTCGTCTAGTACAAGCTCATATTCGTCTGGCAAAAGTTCAGGATCATCGAGTACCAGCTCATATTCGTCGGGCAGAAGCTCAGGTTCGTCTAGTACAAGCTCATATTCGTCTGGCAAAAGTTCAGGATCATCGAGTACCAGCTCATATTCGTCGGGCAGAAGCTCAGGGTCATCTAGTACAGGATCATATTCGTCCGGCAGAAGCTCGTACTCTTCAGGAAAAAGCTCAGGCTCAACCAGCAAAAGTTCAAGCTCCTCGATAAAAAGCGCAAAGCCTTCAAGCGGTTTCAAATCATCCAAGCCGGTTAAAATCAAAAAGCATGACGATGACGATGATGAAAACGTGGAAGAAGATTCAAGCCAAGAAGAGGAGACGAGCGAAGAAGCCGCTGCGGAAGAGGAAAGAATCAAGCGGTCCGAACTCTTAATCCAAATCGATAGCGGTATTGGACCATACCATTTACAACCGAATCAATATTATCAAACGACCATTTGGGGTGACCCAACTCATAATGGTCCCCTATACTTTACCGTACATAATAACGGACAGTTAGAAGAGGTAGATGAGAGTGAGATAAATGGGGCAACAGTATTTAACATCCCATACAATTTCGATCCAACACCATTTGAAAAAGAGTTTTATCTTAATAGCCTGCCAACGGATCAAATCTATGTGGCATCCTTTCAATATCAGGATATTTACTTGTTTTTAGACCCAGATGGAATCATTCACTGGCTCCCTAAATATGAAGCCTTAGAGAAAAACCTCCCCATTATAGAAGCAGAAGAGGTACTGCTGTCAGAGCAGACACTGGAAATGCACAGCAACCAAATGGCCTTGCATAATTTCCCCAAAAACAAAGTCTACCGGAAGAATATCAATAGAATTCCGAGGTATTTTCTGTTTAACAATGAAGAAAATGTTCAGTTAGTAGGAAAAAAAGAACTTAAGAACTATGAAGTTTTGGAATATGACCAAATGATTGATCCGACTTCTCCTGATCTTATGGGAGAGATCGAAGAAAAAATCCAAGATTCAGGGGTCCCGACAGGATACATATATCAGATGACAGTGAACAATGCCCCGCGACATTTTATCTATTATGGAAGCCGTTCGGTTGGGTTTGTAAAGAACCTGTCGTCTGTTCAAGAAGATTATAAAGTCCGCGATTTTGAACAGGTTGTCCAAAAGATGCGGAAAGAAAAACAAGAAGAAGAGAAAAGGCAATCGATCTGGAAGCTGTATTTGATTACAGCCGGTGCGATTATGCTCGGTATTTTTCCTTTATCCTATTGGTATATGACTAAAAAAAGAAAGAAGAAGAAGCAACCTCCTAACAAGATCATTACGAAAAATACGAAAAGTACGAGAAAGAAAAAGAATGTAGAGTCTGTAAAGCCTGTAAAGCCTGTAAAGCCTGAAAGAACACCGATTCAACAGCCCCCACCTAAAAAGAGAGAAATAAGAGTAGAAGAAAAAAAGAAGTATGACGGCGGACTGTTTCAGCAATTTGAAGCCGCAAACAAAAAAGAACAGCCGAAAAGCTCTGGAAGCGGGCTGTTTGATCAATTTAAAAACAACCATTGATAAGCAAAAACCCGTCCTCAGTCTAGCTGGAGACGGGTTATTCATTCCATTCTATAACGTATACTCACTTAAAATAAACTGCGGAGCCAACAAGTACTCGACGGGATATAAATCATTTCTTCTTGTTAGTAACGCCTTTACTAACCCAATTTGATACTCTCCCATAACTTCAATGATCACGAACGCATCCTGCTTCTCATTCAGAGGATAAATCACATTGCTCGAATCAAAGACTTTGTGATCCACATCCAATGTAACCAGGTGAGAGGGTAGACCTTTCCACTCAGTGCGATAAACCACAAACGCTTTATTTTCTAACAAGTGAACCAGCTTGTCTTTGGATAAATTCAGTTCAATCCCTGTCATGTAGCCTTGCTCATCGAGATCGTTCTGGTATTCCTCATCGATCTCATCGTCAACCGCCTTCTCGTACGTTTTCGTGGATAAACGCATGTCATCTAACAGCTTTCCCCTGTTGAAATCAACGACTAGCGGGATGTGCAACAAGGAAGGATCGACATAACGGCTAATCTGGTTATCCTTCTCCTTTTGATAATCTATCATTTCCTTATCGGGTTGCTGCAAATAAATATAGCCCATGTTGCAGTAAGCATCACATGTAATAATCATGAGGCTTTCCTCTCTTTCTTTGAGAACTCGAAGAATGGTCAGAATTTTTCGGGTATGATAGAATGGTTTACCAACAATTGTTAATAGGAGGGAGCATGTCGGATGCAGAATGATAAGCGAATCACATTCATTAACCCTGAAACAATGCCACCTACTTTTGGCTACACCCATGCGGTGGAGGTTCGAAATGCACGGACGATTTATGTATCGGGTCAGGTGGCTCTCAACAAGGAAGGCCAAGTGGTCGGCACAGGCGATTTAGCTGCACAGACGAAACAAGTTTTCGAAAATATCCGATTCGCGTTAGAAGCGTCAGGAGTCAGCTTTGATCATGTGGTGAAATTGACTTTTTTCGTGACCGACATCTCCAAGATGCACATTGTCCGTGAGATTCGAGATCAGTATGTGAATACAGAAACCCCACCAGCGAGCTCTGCCGTTGAAGTGAGCAAACTCATCAGGGACGAGTTGTTGATTGAGATTGAGGCCATCGCCGTGGCAGATATATAGTTGTCTCATCCCCCTTCTGTTCGATTATTCATCGTTCAGGAGGGTTTTTTTGTGCTCATTTGGGAAGATTATGGAGCGAGATAAGCGGATCGGCAATGGTACGTGTCGGCTCTAAATCTTTTGCTATTGGAGTTGGTTGCATGAATTATATCATCGCAGGTATAGGTTTGATCACGGTATTTTTGCTTGCTTGGCTGGCAAGTAGTAATAAAAAACGTATTCGGTATCGTCCTATCCTCATCATGATTCTGATTCAGATCGTGTTTGGCTTGTTGCTGTTGCGAACCAATATTGGACTCATTTTAATATCAGGAGTTGCCAGCAGTTTTTCCGTACTCCTGGAGTATGCCTACGAGGGGATCAATTTTGTTTTCGGTGGCATTGCGAATCCGGGTGCGTCGCCATTTTTCTTACAAGTGTTGCTGCCCATTGTGTTCGTATCTGCACTGATAGGCATTCTGCAATACACGAGGATCCTCCCTTTATTTATTCATTATGTAGGACTTGTGTTGAGCAAAGTGAATGGTATGGGAAAATTGGAGTCGTATAATGCGATTGCCTCAGCGATCGTCGGGCAGTCCGAAGTGTTTATTACCGTGAAAAAGCAGCTTGGTGCTATACCCGAAAACAGGCTGTATACATTGTGCGCCTCTGCGATGTCCACCGTGTCTATGTCGATCGTGGGTTCCTTCATGACCATGCTCAAACCGGAGTATGTAGTAGCTGCGTTGGTACTTAATTTATTTGGTGGTTTTATCATTGCTTCCATTATTACGCCGTATGAAGTGAAGCCGGAAGATGATTTGCTCGATCAAGAAAAAGAAGAGAGACAGGCCTTCTTTGAAATGCTCGGGGAGTACATTCTGGATGGATTTAAAGTAGCCGTAGTCGTGGCCGCGATGTTGCTCGGATTTATTGCAATCATTGCGATGGTGAACGGGTTATTCAGTGCGGTATTCGGTATCTCGTTCCAAGCGTTGTTAGGGTATGCCTTTGCTCCCCTCGCTTTTCTCATGGGGGTTCCATGGCACGAAGCCGTACAAGCGGGAAGTATCATGGCCACTAAAATAGTGGCGAACGAGTTTGTCGCCATCCTCGACTTTACGAAAATTCAAGGTCAGTTAAGCGAAAGAACGGTCGCCATCGTGTCAGTGTTTTTGATCTCGTTTGCAAACTTTGGCTCGATCGGGACAATTGTTGGCGCGGTAAAAGGCTTGAATGAAAGGCAAGGAAATGTCGTCGCCCGGTTTGGACTGAAGCTGTTGTATGGGGCAACACTCGTCAGCATTTTGTCAGGGATTATCATCAGCATTGTGGTGTGAAGGGGACCCTTTCCGGGGTCTTTTTTTGTATTGTACTTTAGGCATGAAAAAACTCCCCTTAATAGCAGGCTTTATTATTTCACCTGTCTACTTAAAGGGGAGCATCTCACTTCCTAGACAGCCCTTTTTAAGTATTCACACTGCGGCTAGATCACCATAGTAGCGTCGATAATAAGCTGACTTCTCCAATAATTGTTCATGTGTCCCTATAGCACTGATGCGTCCTTGGTCTAATACAAGAATAACATCACTATTCATCACGGTAGTTAAGCGATGAGCAATAACGATGCGTGTGCATGCAATATCAGACAAATAACGATCAATTCTCTCTTCGTTTAAATGATCAAGTGAACTTGTGGCTTCGTCAAGCAATAAGACTGTCGGTTTCGTTAGCAGTGCCTTCGCTAATGCAATCCGTTGCCGTTGACCACCTGATAGATTCATCCCCATTTCACTTATCATGGTATGATACTTCATCGGCATCTGCATGATTTCATCATGAATTTGAGCAGCTTTTGCTGCCTCCATCACATCTTCTATTGTTGCTTCAGGTGCAGAAAATCGAATATTATCTAGGATACTGCGATTAAATAAGTAAATACTCTGGGGCACAGTACCAATCTGCTTCCGTATATGCTGCATATCTAAATTTTGTGAATCTATGCCATCATAGCAAATGCGACCAGCTGTTGGTTCAAATAAACCAATCAGCAGATTGACTAAAGTCGACTTTCCTGCACCAGATTGACCAATAATCGCCACCTTCTGACCAGGCTTAATGTGCAGACTAATATCACACAATGTTTGATCAGAGAACTTCGAATATGCATAGGATACATTTTCTAATTCAATCTTCCCTGTCAATTCTATTTTTTGTCTGCCATCATAATGTTCAGTTGGAGCATCAAGTACATCTTGAACACGTTTTAAATATGAAGTTGTGAGAATAAAGCTGTTAACTGTCCCGACCAAACTACCACTTACTCCAAAAAACTGACTTGCTATGGATTGAATCGCAATAAGCATTCCTAGTGATATGACTCCATCAAAGACATGATATGCACCCAACCACAATATGATAAGCGGTGCTGCTAGCTGTAGTAGACTTGTCATTGTCACTAGTACGTTTGTAATCCGTTCTTTACTGCGATAAATATCAAGTAAGTTTTTGAAATGATGTCGCCACTTCTCAAACATACTCTCTTCAATACCACTCGTCTTAATATGAAATATCCCCAATAGCATCTCCGTTTGCACCGATTGTACATTAGTTCCTGCAAGAATCTGACGCTGATTCCATTCAGCGATTACCTTCTTAGTAAATACAACTGCAAGAATATTGATTAATGATAAAGCAACAACTAACAATGCCAAGGAAGTAGATTGTATCGACATATATATGAAAAGAGCGATTAACATCAATACATCTAATACCCCACGAATGATACTTCCAGAAATAAGTTCACGTATCATATTCAACGAGTTAGCCCGAAATAGCAGATCTCCTATAGAACGAAGCATAAAGAAGCTATAGGGGAGTTTCAGCAAATGTTGAAAAAAATTAATCTGTAACAACGAATCCAAAACATTGTGCATGGTAATAAGTACTCTGCCCCGAATATAGGTAAACAAAGATGAGGTGACTAACATGATGAGAATACCCAGTGCCATAACACTCATCATCGTAGTATTTGCAGGCATAATCACCTTGTCGATCAATTGCTGAATTAATATTGGCATTGCGATGGCACACAATTGTAAGACAGCAGTTACTAAAAATACCAGAACGAACAATTGTTTATTCTGAAGGATAAGTCTGAACATAGTAGCCCAGACATTGGCTGTCTTTACACGCTCGAAGTTTGCCGTTGGATTAAGTTCTAAAACGTAGCCATGAAAGTGGCTCATAAAGGATTCTTCATTCAAATGCTTGCGTCCTATAGCAGGGTCAATAATCGTATACTTCTTCTCGCTTGAATCTTTCTTATGTTTGATTCGCTCCAAAACTACGTAATGATGTTCATCCCAAGTAATAATAGATGGTAACTGTAAAGTCTCTAACAATGCCAAATCTGACTGATAACATTTTGCTGTAAACTGAAGCTGTTCTGCTGTCTTCTTCAACTGAAACAAACTAGTCCCATCACGTCCACTGCCTAGCGCTTCACGTAAATCATACATACTTATGCTACTCTTATAGTAATGCATGATCATTGCCAAACAGCAAGCCCCACACTCCGTTTGCTGCATCTGTTCAATGAATGGTACGCGCCATCGGTGATCTTGTTTATCTTGCCTCTCATCATTCATACCGATCATCTCCATATCCAACAAACGATAACACGACAGTTATCGTGGCAATTCAAATGCAAGTATTGAAGGCACCCGATTATCTAACAATCGTAAATATTCGTATCCCATCCCAGCAGTTCCTGTCATCAATCCATCACACTCCAATCTTGCAATTAAGTGGTCAGATGACTTATATGACTCATAATCTTCAATTGCTCTCAATGCCCAATCATTTGCAATATCCACTAGATTAGGATCATTCATCAATTTACTTACGTGTAGCAAAATATCAGCATTACCTAATATGCCATGACACAAGCAAAAACTATTATATGTATTCCCACGATTCAACAAAGTCTGCAGTGCATTCTTATAGTCTTGAGTAACAAATTCCCACTCTTGTGCATGTAGGAGATTCATTGCTTCAAGATGATGCATAATCTCTGCGCGAGCAAGTGCGATACCTGGAGCACCATGACACCAAAAGTTAGCATATTCATGTCTATCTGTAGAGCGCAAGTCTCTCCAGTTTTGTTCAATTTCCGAATAGTAATGATTTTCATATATGAGCAATCTATTCGCCATTTTCAAATACTGTTCACAGCTTGAATGATTACTATGGTTATCACTTAATCTAGCAAGCCATGTGAACGCCCATGCTAACCCGGCTGCACCATGAGATAAACCCGTCAACAATATTTGCCCACTCGTCGTGCTGTCATTGTCGACTACATGTTGGTTAGTCAGTCCATCAGGGTATATTTTCGAGCCAGCATCAAAATTCAATTCCTCCATTAATGTATAGAGGCGTTCCCCAGCCGCTTGTGCCACATGTAAATACGCTACATCATGCAAAGCATCGTAGATACGAAGCATAACGATCATACAACCTGCAAGACCATTGATTACATCATACTGAGTTTCTTTTTCTATTCCCCGCATCAATACGGATAGCCTATTCTTGGCATTTTCTAGCAAGGTATCATCTTTCCATAGCAACCCACAATAAATGAGTGCATAAATATTTGTACTTTCACCTAAATAAGCTGAGGTCGAAATAGTTATCTCATTGGACAATTCGCTTGCTTCATCTAGTTTCAGCTTACTTGGCTGAATAGCATTCAAAAGCTGTCGTGCAATTTCCCGATACTGCTGGTCGCAAGTGATATGAGTTAGTTGAGCGAGATATAACACATAACCACCTAGACCACTATACATATTGTGATCTAACCATGTTGGTTTAAATTTATCCTCTACTCCAACTATAGCAAACCCAATACACGCAATATTACTATCATCTGTTTGGACAATGCGACGCATTATACTATTACCTATTGATGTCGCATATTGCTGAAATTGTGTAATTCTATTCTCATTATGTATTACATCTTGGGTTAGTGTTGTAGTATGGCGATTATACATATCAGCACGCTGATTGTATGAATGACCATCACTAGAATGTTCACTTTCCTCCAAGCTGGATAGAGACCAGCGCAAATATTGTAGCTGTAAACTAAGATCATCTTCAGATAATTGCATCAGGTAATGTTCCATTAACTCAATAATCGACATCGGATAAAAATTGGGTATACAGACTCCATTCATATCATATAAGTCACGACTATTAAGTGAGAACATAAAGTAAGGAACATCTTGCCGCTGCATTTGTTCCAACTCACATTCCATAACAGCAGGTGGTGGAAACGTTGAGTTATTCACCATAATTTTTAATAAGCGATTGCGGTCTGATTCATTCTGTAAATAATCAGGATGCATACTATCTGATAAAAACTTTCCATACAAGGCTGTTGCCCGAAATACATGACGACCAGTCGCATCAGAATACGGTAAGAGTATGTCACGAACAAAAGTATCGCGATGCGTATGTAATAATCGATACAAATCACAAAAACCTTCGATCATATGCTTTGTATACATCGAGATGTCCATATATTCGCCATTTAATATTGGTCGATTTTGTTTTTCATTAGTCGTAAATATGTCGTCAATCAAATAAGCTTCATCTGTGCCAACATTTTCAATACGCTGAGTCTTCATTAACTGCGACTTTTGTCCACCTCGACCGCCTGCTGCACTTAAATCAATATCCCATAGTGCATTAGGAATATAAATTCCAGGTAGCATTAGAGATGAGAATATCGTTCGCTGATTTTGCTCCCCTAGCACCTGATGCAATTGGGTATCTGTTAATGGAGTAAATATGGTCTCCAAATCAATTAATATCGGCTGAGCTCCATTTGCGATAATATTTTCAGAATGATAATCAGTAGCCCCACATGTATAGCATAATGCCGATAATGCACCTAGACGATAATAGAACTGTTCTACTTCCATAATGGATTGACATGGATTGTGGCTTACAAACTCATGATATCCATAAGCTCCACAATTGAGCACATGTGGACTGCTCAACAAATACTTCAAACCTCTCTGATTAATCCAATCAAGCATAGTACTATAACATTCATCTATACGTAATGAATGGGGTTTATACACTAGCTTAGCACCACTGTTAAACTTTAATATGGCAACTGATTTACCTGTGTTATGGGTATCCCCTGCTCCAATCTCTATCCCAGTTAGACAATCATATTCGCAACCATTTCCCAATTTCGACTTGAATTTTATCCAATCTGAATGGTAATGATCAATAATTTCACGTACATACGAGCTAAACATTAACGTGTGTTCTGTCAAGCACCTAGCTAACACTGGGTATGTATCGAAGAATACTCTTAAATGATGAGGATCTTCTAACAGTTTAAAATACTCTTGATATCGCTCGTTCGGTGATTCAGCTGTTAAATCACCTAACTGACTAGCAATGGATATCTCTAACGTCGTCGTCTTGAACTGCAATGAAGCCAACCGTTGTACACACGCTTGCATGAGCCCTTGTTCAACTTGAAAATCATCGATAATATCTGCATGAACATTATTTAGAGCTTCCTGAAGATTGCGCCAAAAATCTGCTAGAAATGGACGGATTATGGGATTAGGTTCTTTTTCAATGAACTCATTATCATGAGAGGCACTTAATATTCGGTTCAGATTCTCATCGCTATCTACACTAATCCCTCTATCTCTTGCAGCTTTAACCAAAATGTCCCCTCCTGCTATATTTATTTCGTACCAAAGATTTATTTATCATCGAATATTTGACATATGTAGGCCGCACATTCTGCATGGCGACCTCATACGATTATTTGCTGGACTTGGAAATAAGATGATTAGGATTAATATTCATTTTGAGTATTAATTGTTCAATAGTTAGAACATTACGGTTCATTATCTAAAACCGCATTATGGAAAGAAACTATTCATTAACCCACATTACAATCAGAAGTGAGAAGGTAACATTTCACCATCTCACTTCTGATTAATTACTTATAATTTTCTAGCATTGTGGTACATCACCAGGGCGGTACGTAAGACATTGGCTTTGAGTGGGAGTCGGTGGATTACAACTATCATTATAAGTGTAACAACCAAACGCGTATGAGATAATATTACCGGTTGTAGTTCCCACGGAGTTTGCTTCAACACTACCTGCAACCATTTCCTTCAACTGTTTCTCATCAACTTCGCCAACCGGCGAAACAAATCCTTGCTTCGCTCTCCCCTCAGAAGAACGATACTGAGCACGTAGATCATTGTTAGACATATACAACTTCCTTTCGAGATGATAGTAGCACTATATATTATCTCTTCTCCATAAAAGAGAAGAAGTGCTCACAAAGATACTCTGCCTTCCATTCTGTGTTTAAAATAATCTCAAAGCGCACATTTTAAATATTACAAATTTCGACTCAAAAATGGAAATACTTACAATTTATAACACGAATTTAGTAGAATGTAAATATAAACTATAAATTCGAAACATTTCTTTTTAAGGAGGTATTTTCTGAAAACAGGGACACTTTTGAAAAAAATGAGGGTGGAGTGTATTATTAGTCAGTCTGCTTTGAGTTGCATTTCTAGTAGAACTACTCCAGCATCATAATGCTATTCCTCTTGGAAACCT
Organism: Brevibacillus sp. DP1.3A; assembly: GCF_013284245.2. NCBI lineage: Bacteria > Bacillati > Bacillota > Bacilli > Caryophanales > Paenibacillaceae > Brevibacillus > Brevibacillus sp. DP1.3A. The sequence goes on from NZ_CP085876.1 coordinate 56,252, forward strand.
TGTTCTGTATTTGGATAAAATGAACGTTAGATTAGATGAGTTTTCATATTTCTTAGGTTGCGATGAGACCATTCAAGAGGAGATGAAGTCGGATGAGAAAATGGGTGTGTATGGCTGTAGTGGCAGGTTTGATTGTGGGAGGCTGTTCACCTGACGCGAGCGTATCAACAGATTCTAAACAACAGCCTGTAACCGAGCAGCAGCAAGAGGCGGGAAATAGCGGGGGCGACCAAAAGCAAGAGAAGCAAACCGCTACCGTGCGCCAAATTATTCTGGACGATCAATTTTTAAAGCAGCTATCCAAAAACGAGATCAGTGGCTTCGATATCCACATCGGGATGAAGCGGGATGAGGTTTCTGCGCTATACGGCAAGGTAACGAAACAGGATTATTGGGATGGCGGGCGCTATGAAGTCTTTGAGAAGCTAGAGAGTGCGCTCATTTATTTTGATGGGCAGGATCGCGTGTATGGAATTGATTTGGCTGGTCTTCATCTACATGAAACGAATCTGGACACAATCCGTAAAAATCTGGGGGCGCCTGTCAGTGAAGAGAAGAGCATGGCCGATCAGGATTATGTCATGTTTTTTGAAGCGGGAAATAACTCCGTATTTATTAGTGCAAAGGACGAGCAATCACCAGCAGACAAAATAAGAATCATCAATAAAAAAATGATCGAGGAATCGCCGCAGAAAGAATAAAAAGAAAAAGCCAGTCAGAAGGCTCGAAAATGACCTTCAGACTGGCTTTTATACGTTAACAATGGCATTACTCAACCGAGCTTTTTCCAAACAGAATAGCGTCGAGTGCGAACTTGGAGCTGCCGCTGATACCAAGAGAAACCAACATCGCAAGCAAGGCCAGATCCAACTCATAACCAGCGCCACCTTCACCGCCCAGGAAGCCGGCAGCGAGCTTGGCTTTAAAGATCGCACCAAGCATGACAACAGACAACGCACCTGCGAACACGCGAGTACCCAGACCGAGAATCAAGGCAATACCACCTACTACCTCCAAGAAGGCTACGAGATAAGCAATGAATGCAGGGAGTCCCATGGTCCCGAAGAAACCAGCGACATTCTCCAGCCCCATTTGGAATTTAGCCACTCCGTGAATGGCAAAAGTAAGACCAGCAATCACACGTAGAATAAGTGCGCTCCATTCAAAACGATTAGACATGTATGAATCCCTCCGAAAATTTAAATGCGTAACAAAGTTACTTTTCGTTAGTAAGTATACAATAATAATTTCCTAAGTCAAGTGATTCAATAAAATCCCAACAGTTGGCAAGTGTAATTTTCAAGGTGGATTCACATCATTGGTTTTGATGGATTGAACAAAGAGCGGTATACTGGAGGGAGAATGAGGTGATACCTATGAAACAGTCTACCCTCTGTCCCAAGTTCGAAAAAGGTATGCAGTTGTTGGGGAAGCGATGGACAGGTCTAATCTTATACCAATTGTTGTCGGGACCACAGCGCTTCTGTGGATTGGAAGGGGCCCTGCCAGTAAGCGGAAGGCTACTTTCTGAGCGTTTGAAGGATTTGGAGAAGGAAGGACTCGTGCATCGGCAGGTGTTTACTGATTCTGCTCCTGTCCGCGTAGAGTATTCCTTAACGGAGATGGGAAAAGCTCTGACTCCAGTGCTCAAAGGAATTGAGTCTTGGTCGCAGAGCTGGATCGAGTTGAATGCAGATGAAATGGCTAACGACAGCGAAGAATAACACAGCCTATATAAAAAAGCATCAGGAGAGTATGCCTGACGCTTGCCACGATGAAAACCCCTGGAGACAGGGGTTTTTCTGTTATCCGTTCATCTTCAAATCTTCAAGAAGGGTCTTCGTTCTTTTCTTGCAAAGCCTTCCACTTTAAAAATTCAATATGGCGCTTGACCTCAACCAGCTCGTCCTCTGACAGGCCATCGACATCTAAGAAGGTCGCTGGTGTTTCCCGGACAGAACCGCGTTTCCAAGATGGTTCCTCCGTGCGCCCGTGGAGAAAATCAGTGGATACTTCAAATAAATCTGCGACTTTGGAAATCAGATGAAAATCGACGCCTTTCTTTTCGCCTGACTCGATTCGCGAAAGTACCGTATTATGTATGCCCAGCTTTTCAGCTAATTGAAGTTGTGACCATTGTTTTTGCTCGCGTAGCCATTTTATGCGTTGACCAATTATGGACATCGTGAGACCACCTTTATCGTTTTGGCAATTCCATTCTAACAATTTTCCAAAACGGAAAAAACAAGATTGCTAATATGACAAAATCTGTATTGACTTTGCTAAAATTGAAAGGATATGATGTAACTATAAATATTTGCCATTTTTGCAAATCAGGAGGAGATGACTGGTGGAACGACTCAACCTCCCGTTTATCGCGCAAAGACGTAATGAGTGCAAACTGACCTTGCAAGAAATGGCGGAAGCACTCGGGTTTCGAAATGCCTCGACATACTTGAAGTACGAGAAGGGAGAATATGATTTCAAGGCTAATCATCTGCCAGTGTTGGCTAAAAAACTACGATGTAACATGCTTGATTTTTTTATTAGGTTGGTTTGCTGATTTAGCAAAAGGGGTGGGGGGCTTGAACGCTTGGGAGGCAAATAGAAGGCAGCTGGAAATATGGAGAAAGACTGTCGCTTACGAAATTGAAATGATGGCGCCACAGAGTATGCCGGCTTGCGAGGGATTTCTCGAGCGCTTGGTCATGTTTGAAAAGGAGTTGGAAAATAACGCGCGATGCCCATATAGTAGGACACATGATGGGAATGATGCCGGGTCGCGTCCGTTACCCATTCAGGAAACAGAAAAAAGCCCGGTACGGACTTCGCCGTGACCGGGCTTTCGTTATATGTTACAGCTTGCTGATCTCTTCTTTTAGCAGCTCCGAATGGGTTCCGAAGACGACTTGCACACTTCCTTGACCCAGTCGCATAACACCTGCTGCACCGAGGTCCTTCAAAGCTTTGTCATTGACCTTCTTGTCGTCCTTCAAGACGAGACGCAAACGAGTGATGCAAGCGTCTACGCTAACGATGTTTTCTTTTCCACCAATGTGAGTGAGCACTTGGATCGCTTTATCCTGCATCGAATTGTTCCTTCCCTTAGCTGTAGCTGTCATATCTTCGTCATCCTCACGTCCTGGCGTCTTGAGGTTCAGCTTTACGATAAGGAAACGGAACAGGGCGTAGTAGACCACGGCGAATGCCAGACCAATCGGGATGATCATCCAAGCATTCGTAGAGAGGTGGTAGTTGATGCCGTAGTCGATCAGACCCGCTGAGAATCCAAAGCCGTGCTTGATACCCAGAGAGGTCACGATATACCCGGACACACCCGTCAATATCGCGTGAACAAAATACAGGAGTGGAGCAGCGAACATGAACGCAAATTCAACTACCTCGGTAATCCCGGTCAGGAACGAAGCGAGAGCTGCACCAATAAACATAGAAGCAACTACTTTGCGTTTTTCAGGGCGCGCTGAGTGAATAATAGCGAAAGCCGCTCCAGGAAGTGCGAACATCATGATCGGATAGAAACCAGTCATAAACATTCCTGCTGATGGGTCTCCCGCAAAGAAACGATGCAAGTCGCCGTGTACGACTTTTCCTGTCGCATCGGTAAAGTCACCGATTTGGAACCAGGCAATCGCATTGAGTACGTGGTGCAGACCAAATGGAACGAGCAATCGGTTGAAGAATCCGAACAAGAAAGAACCTGTTGCGCCGAGACCTACGATCCAAGAGCCCAATGAGTCAAGGGCAATCTGGATCGGCCCCCAAATGATCCCGAAAATCAAGCCGACGACAACCATGGAAAGAGAAGTGATGATCGGGACGAAGCGTTTTCCACCAAAGAAGCCTAGCCATTCTGGCAGCTTGATCGAATGGTAGCGGTTGTAGAAAAACGCTGCAATACCACCCGCCATAATACCACCGATGACACCCATGTTCAGTTTTAAATCGTCCGCGATGAAAGGCATGGCAGCAGGAACAGCTGCAAGTACTTTCGTCAATACGACGTAGGCAATGACAGCGGCCAAAGCAGCAACAGCATCTCCAGCCAAGCCAATGGCAACACCGACAGCAAAGATTAATGCCAGGTTGTCAAAAATGGCTGCACCGCCAGCAGCCAAAAGCGGAGCGATGTACGAGTCCATGAATGCACCAAAGGCGCCGAGATTGAGGTCCTTCTCGAATTTGAGAAGACCAAAGCTTTGCAAAATCGCTGCGGCTGGCAACGTTGCGACCGGGAGCATGAGGGCTCTCCCAATCTTTTGCAGAAAAGCGAGCATAGGATAAAACCTCCTTGGAATGGAATGAATTTATCAGGGAAGCCGCTCTCCGGATGAATGGCAAAATGATGAGGGCACAAGGAATAAGCCGGAGAGAGACCATTCTGATCGATATGTTGAAAGCGCTTTCGCTACTTGGGTGACAAAACCTTTTATAAGGCTTTGTCTTTCAGATATTGAACGACCTCGTCTACAGTAGAGAGTGTAAGAACGTGCTCGGCCAGTTGTTTGGCTTCCTCTACGCTGGTGGAACGGATACGTTCTTTGACTTTTGGCATGACTGAAGCGGCACCGCTGAACTCATCGAGTCCCAATCCGAGCAAGAGCTTGGTAGCTAACGGATCTCCCGCCATTTCCCCACACAGCCCAGTCCAAATGCCCGCCCTATGGGAAGCTTCGATGACTTGGGAAATCAATCGTAATACGGCCGGATGGTAGTAGCTGTACAGATCGGCGATATTGGCATTCATCCGGTCTACAGCCAGGGTATATTGAACGAGATCATTCGTGCCGATGCTGAAAAAATCTACCTCTTTCGCAAACGCATCTGCTTGCAGGCAGGCACCCGGAATCTCCATCATCATGCCTACTGCGATCTTCTCGTCAAAAGCGATTCCTTCTGCCCGCAGTTCTGCTTTCGCTTGCTCCAGTAATCGTTTGGCTTCACGCAGCTGCTCCAGATGGGAAATCATCGGGAACATGATCAGCAGGCGACCAAATGCACTAGCACGTAAGAGAGCACGTAATTGCACCAGGAACAATTCCGGTCTGGCTAACGAGATGCGCATTGCGCGGAAGCCAAGGAACGGGTTTTCCTCCTGTGGAAGCGCGAGTGCCGGCAAATGCTTGTCGCCACCGACATCCAAGGTGCGAATGATGACCGGCTTGTCGCCAAAAGCAGCGGCTACATGTTTGTATGCTGCGAATTGTTCGGCCTCATCGGGAAGGGTGCTGCGATCCATAAACAAAAACTCGGAGCGGAACAAACCGATTCCTTCTACACCAGATGCGATCAGCGCATCTGATTCTTCTGGCACAGCCATGTTTGCCATCAGGTGAACGCGGTGGCCATCGGTTGTTTCGGCAGGCAGTTCTTTAATGGCTTCGTACAATTGGCGTTCCTTTTCTTCCTGCGCGGCCTTTTCCTGATAGGCAGCCAGTGTATCCGCATCAGGCGAAACAATCAGATGTCCAGAGGTTCCGTCGATGATCAGCAAACTTCCGGAGTCTACTTTTTCCATTAAGGTATCGCCTGCACCCATGACAGCGGGAATTCCGAGAGAGCGTGCCAATATGGCTGCATGAGAGGTAGCGCCGCCTTTTGCCGTGACAATTCCTCGGACATGTTGGAGCGGAAGTTGAAGCGTTTCGGATGGGGTGACGTCCCATGCAACCAGAATAAATGGCTCTTCCGGGTAGGAGATGACGGTGTCACCGCCCGAAATATTTCGAATCAGACGGCGGCTCACATCACGAATATCATCCGCGCGCTCTTTCATGTAAGCATCGTCCATACTCTCAAAGAGAGCGATGAACTGATCGGCTACTTGCGAGACGGCGGCAGATGCCACCAGTTGTTGATTTTCGATGAGCGCACTCATCTCCCCAACAAATGCCGGGTCATCCAAAAAGGCAATATGAGCAGAGAGGATGGCCGCTTTTTCCGAGCCTAATTGTTCCTCTGTCTGTTCTTTTAGCTTTTCTAGCTGTTCGCGTGCTTGCTCTACGCTCTTGCTAAGTAGTCCTAGCTCCTGAGTCGTATCCACTGGAGTGGTGGACTCTGCCTGCGTGATGGCTGTTTCGTGTGTGAGTCGTAAAACAGGGGCTATCGAAATGCCAGCGGATACCGGGATTCCTTTTAACATACATCCTTCACCTTCCTGTCCGTCGTTTACACTATATGTTTGACGAGGATTGCTCCAATAGCTGCTGAATCGCAGTGGCTACGTTTTGTTCATCCGTTCCGTCGATCTGAACGGTCAGGGTGTCGCCTTGGGAGACACCCAACGTCATGATGCCGAGAATGCTTTTGCCATCTGCGTGTTTTGTCCCTTTGCTCAGCGTAATCTTTGACTGAGATTGCGACGAACAATTCACGAGTAGAGCTGCTGGTCTCGCGTGGAGCCCACCCTCTACATTGACGGTTACTTCAAATTGAACCATGTTGTACCTCCTTCAACCATGCGTTTCGCTTTATTTTAAGACGACAGTCATAAGTGGCTCTTGGCCTGCTTGCACAGTTGCTTTTGCCACCACATTTTGTTCAGCAACCCGATCACCGTTTGTAATAACGATCGGTGTTACGATCGGACAACCCGCATCCTCCAGTACACTCTTGTCGAATTGGATGAGCTTGTCGCCAGCTTTCACTTGATCGCCAACCGAGACAAACGGGGTAAAGCCTTTCCCGTTTAATTTCACAGTATCAATTCCGATATGCATCAATATCTCAAGACCACTTTCAGTCGACAGCCCGATAGCATGATGAGTAGGGAAAAGATGTGTTACCTTTCCATCGACAGGGGAGACGAGAGTATCTGCACTTGGCAAAATCGCTACACCATCACCGACGACTTTACCTGCAAATACAGGATCAGGAACTTCGGACAGGGGGAGTACGGTACCTGTTAATGGTGCAAGAAAGGTTACCTCTTGTTGTTGTTTTTTCCGGGAAAAAAGACTGCGTAGCATAGTATCCTCCTTTTGCGTCTGAACCAAAAAAGGCATGAGACGGTTGAATTCATACGACGACATACTTACTATGTCCGTATGATCTCACCGCTCATGCCTAGTCGAGCTAGTAACACGCAGGATTATGATTTAATTTTGTTGTAATAAGCGATAAAGGTGCAGAGCCATGTAACCAACCTCGTCTTCTGGTACAGCAATCTCGAGACGGGTGGAGATGTATTGAGCCAGCTCTGTTGCCAATTGGTAGGCTTCTGGCATGGTGGTTTTGACTCGGTCCAGAAGCGGGTTCTTGATGAATTTTTGTTGACGAATGCGCTCAACGGCAAAGCGCAGATGGGTAATGAGGCGAACGTAATCAATGGTACTGCGTTCAATCGTAATGGCTGTTCGCTCTTCAATCAGGCTTACCAACTCCGTGATGATGTTGGTGAATTGGACAGCCTTTTTTACTGGGACGTAGCTGATCGCGGAGTGAATGTGCAAGGCCAGAAATCCGATTTCACTATCTGGAATGTCCAGGTCGAATGCGTTTTTGATCATATCCGCTGCCCGATTCGCCAGCGCGTACTCCTTCGTGTACAGCGTCTGGATTTCGAACAAGAACGGATTCACGATCTCCATACCGTTATTGAGCCGATAGATGGCAAACTGGATATGGTCAGGCAAGGCAACGTGGACATGTTCGTTCAATTCTGGCGTAATCTCTATCGCAATAAGAGCGATAATTTCTTCCGCAATTCCTACGACAGCAGGATCTACTTGGCTCAAGATGTTCTGATACTGCTTCTGATGATTTTCATTTTCGAGCCTGAAGCGCTTTTCCACTCGCGAGTCATGGGCGGGGATGGTATTCCCGGGTTTTGCGCCAAATCCGATTCCTTTTCCGAACAGGACAATTTCTTGTCCGGGTCCGGGTTCTTCCACGAGTACGACGTTATGGTTCAACACACGCGTAATTGCGTACGTTTTTTCCTTTTCACGGGACAATCCATTCCACCACCTTTTGATAGACAAAAACGGTCCATGACCGTATTTGCTTACCGCAAGCGGTCACATCCAATTTAATGAAAAACGCCGACGAACCATGACGTTAATCAGAAAAAAGAGCCGAAAAAACCTTTTTAACAAGAAAAAGATCTTCTCGGCTCATGCCTGCATTACCAGTAACACGCCTTGTGAAAACGCTTCAATTAAAGCTTATAATAGCTCACGTCTCGTACATTGTCAATCACCCTGTTTACGTGAAAAAACACGGTGGGCAGGAGATGCAAGAGCCTGTCCCGAATTGTTTGAACCATCAGGATAAGGGCTAAACAAAGCCAAGCGGACGCCTCATAGCAATCCGCCTGTTTTGTTACTTGGTGTACTTGTCGGCAATCGTAGATGCACAGAAGGAGTTCGGTTTGATTTCGGCACGAAAGTGGTTGGTTTCTGCTAAGCTCAACAAAGACTGGATAAACTTACGGGTAGGGCCATTCGTACCGATATCAAAATGCAGGCGGATGGGAGTATCTAAGTGGTGGTCCCGCAAATATTGGCGTACTTCTGTGGCAAGTCCGACTGCGTACATCGCTTCCTGAAATATACGCTGTTGCAAGGATGAATACCGGCGTTCCTGAAATTTGTGATAAAAGAAGGTACCCCCATGACCGGGACGAATCACCGTGATAACAAGGGCAAAAAAAGTCCCGCGGCTTTTTAATTGGGAGTCGGCCCCCACAATAATTTCAAATGGACCATCTATTGATGAGATGGTATGTTCGATGTGGGAAAACACTTCTTCTTTTGCCAGTAGACCTCTAGTCGGACTGTGAAAGCGATCAAATAACGTATTTGCAGAGGTTAAGCCCACTTACATCCCTCCAGAAAGAGGCTAACGATCTTTTGCATACTTCTTCCTTACATCATTAATGTATGTAATCTCGCAGATAGTATGTGAACGGGTAGGGACAAAAACTTCTTGAATCAACTTGTTTGGGTAAAATGGTCCGTTTGTTCGGGACGAAAGACTGTTTTTGAAGGAGCTTTAGGAAACGTGACACAAGCAAATGAACATGATTATTATATGAAACAAGCCATGGAAGAGGCCCGGAAAGCCGCTGCGATTGGTGAGGTTCCGATCGGTGCGGTCATCGTGCGTGACGGGGAAATCATAGGTCGCGGATACAACTTGCGGGAAACACAAAAAGACCCTACCTTGCACGCGGAATTGATCGCGATACGGGAGGCAAGTGAACGCTTGGGTGGATGGCGCTTGATCGGATGTACGCTGTACGTAACGTTGGAGCCGTGTCCGATGTGTGCGGGTGCAATCGTTCAAAGCCGCATCGAACAGGTAGTGTATGGCGCTCGTGATCCAAAGGCGGGCTGTGCCGGGACATTAATGAACCTGCTGGAAGAGCCGCGCTTCAATCATCAGGTGCCAGTCATAGAGGGCGTTCTTGCAGAGGAATGCGGGCAGATGCTCAAGGACTTCTTTCGTGGATTGCGAAAAAAAAGACAGCCGGTACAGGAATGACCGGGCTGTCTGGAAAAACCGTCTGCATGCAGGCGGTTTTTATTTGTTTACGTTTTGCAGCATGTGCAGCTCTTCTTCAGTCAGTTCGCGATACTCACCAGGGGCAAGTGACGGGTCAAGGTGAAGCGGGCCCATACGAATCCGTTGCAGATAGGTGACCTGCAGGTCGAAAGCAGCAAACATCCGCTTTACCTGATGGAACTTTCCTTCCATGATGGTGACACGAATCTCTGATGTTTCTCCCGAAGAGATAATCTCTAGCTTGGCTGGCAGTGTAGTAAAGTCCTCTAATTCCACGCCTTTGGCGAACTCCTGTACATGGTGCTCAGTGACCCGGCCATCGATGTGTGCAAAGTACTCCTTGTCCACTTTCTTTTTCGGGGACAAGAGGCTATGGGAGAGCTGACCATCATTGGTCAAGAGCAAGAGGCCCTCTGTATCAATATCCAGTCGGCCAACCGGATGCACCTTGATAGCCCACTCGTACGGGAGCAAGTCCACTACGGTTTCATGAACATTGTCCTCTGTAGCAGAAACCACTCCAGGCGGCTTGTTCAGCAAAACGTATACCCAGCGCTTAAAGTTGAGTGGTTCTCCATCCACAAGAATTTCCTGTTCCTCGGCAATGACATGCATCCCAGGGTCTGTTGCGACAACGCCGTCCACGACGATCAGTCGCTGTTTCACTAATGCTTTCACTTCCTTGCGTGTGCCGATTGCCATATTGGCCAGCACCTTGTCCAAACGTTCACGTTTCATATATGTTCCTCGCTTTTCTTCTGATCGGATACCAATCGTGTGTGCTGTTATTAGTTTGGCCTAATGAGCCGCGCAAATCAAGGGGGATGCAGAGGAATGAGTCTTGCATTTTTGACTGTATTTTGCTATAGTAGATAATGTTTCTGACAAACCAAATATGGAGAGATACCCAAGTGGTCATAAGGGGACGCACTCGAAATGCGTTAGGCGTCGTGAGGCGTGCGTGGGTTCGAATCCCACTCTCTCCGCTTAGATTTTTCGGATCGAAGAGAATGAAGCATATTTTTGCCAGTGAGGCAGAAGTATGCTTCATTTTTTTATATCACAAAAACTGTAAGCAAATCTCATTTTTGCGTCTAATAAGGTACAAACCCATAAAAAGGAGCGTACGAATGGATTCCGATGATCGAATAGAGCGATGGTTCCAGCAATACGGCCATGATATTTACAATTACCTCGCGTATTTTACCGGACGTAGAGATGTAGAGGATTTAGTCCAGGAAGTTTTTACGAAGGCGCTAAGAGCCTTATCAAGTTACGAAGGAAGGGCACAGCCCAAGACATGGCTTCTGACCATCGCGCGCCATGCAGCGATCGATTATAGGCGAAAGCAAAAAATGATGGACTGGTTCCCCGAAAACGTCCTCCGACTCCTCACTTCCAAAGAGCGTACACCTGAGAAGGCATTGGTGTTAAAGGAACAATTGCAGGAAGTTTATGAAGCGATGAATCATCTCAAAAGCACGTATCGAGAAGTTCTAATCCTGCGATTGATAGAGGGAGTATCTACAGTAGAGACAGCAGAAATTTTGGGCTGGAGTGAAGCAAAAGTCAGCACGACGCTCCATCGAGCTATCAAGGAATTGCAAAAACAAATGGGCAATAGCGGCAGGGAGGTCAATCTACATGACGCCATCTTTTAAAGAAAAAGAGATAAGCACAGTGCTGCAAGCATTTCCATCGCTTCAGATGGAAGAGGACAAACGACGTGAAATCGCGAGTCATATTCGTCGAGAAAGGGAGCTGCTCGTACAAATGAAAAGGCGAAAAAAGTATGCCAAGTTCATCGGGGGAGCAGTTGCTTCATTTGCTTTATTGTTTATCGCTTATCAGTGGATGCCTTCGGAGGTAACCCCATCCGTGCCAAGCGCACAACAGATGAGTAAAGAGGAGAGTCAAAAGGTACTAGCCGCTGAAACGACATCCCAAGCAGATATTGTTCTGACCCTCGATTCACAAATTCAGGAGTATGTAGAAGAAGCGATACATAAGACCAGCAAAGCCTATCAGTTCGAAAATATGACGGTAATCGTTACCGATCCAAATACCGGAGAAATTCTTGGGATGGGGAATCTGAAAAATCAGGAAACCAATGACCGGGTTCCAGATATAGTAAAAGCGAAACCAGATCCTGTGGCCGCATTTCCGATCGTGACGTTGGCGGCTGCTATTGAAGAGGGGAAGTATAAGGACAACGAAACTTACGAGTCCGGAACCTACGAGACTACCCCAGGCAAGTTTATAAAAGACCACAATAATGGTGCAGGGTGGGGACAGATTACGTATTTAGAAGGTATCCAACGTTCTTCGAATGTCGCTTTTGCCAAGCTCAGTGAACAGATACCCAATGATTCGTTGCAGCAATATTTTGAACGCTTCGGTTTTGGAGCGAAAACTGGTACTGAACAAATCAATGAACAGCCCGGAAAGATACCAAACATGGATACTCCCTATCATAAGGCAATGGTAGCTTATGGACTTGGGGGTTCTGCCTCTGCAATTCAACAAGTAGCTGCTGTCGGGGCTATCGCCAACGGTGGTGAATTGATGAAACCACATATTACGAAGGAGGAAAGGAATCACATTGACAAAGGGCGTAGAGTCATCTCAGAGGAAACAGCCAAACAGGTTCGAGAGATTTTAGAATCTGTTGTAAAAACCCCCCCCGGTTCGAGTAGAGATTTTTCTATAAAAGAACATACAGTCGCTGGGCGAACAGGGATAGCAGAGAAACGCGACCAGCAAGGAAACTTCATCGAAGGAAAATATACGTATTCGTTTATCGGATTTGCACCAAGTGATGATCCAAAGCTATTGATTTACATAGCTGTTGATAACCCGAATACAGACCTCTGGGTAAGATTATGGGGGAAAGAAATTGTTGCTCCCCCTTTCAAAGAAATCATGGAAAACAGTTTGCAGTATCTACAAGAACGATAATCAACCCATCCATCAAAAAAGGAAGCATAGCGGCATACCCCTAAAGGTATCCGAATGCTTCCTCTCTTTGTTTTCCCTATGCTACTTCCTACAAAAATAAGGTCCACACCACTTGGTTTCATGGGTCTTCACATACGTCCACGTAAAATCCTTATCCACGACGTACACATCGTATTCCTTTTCCAAGTCCGCGACAGAAAACGCCGTAGCATTTTCCAAGATCAACACTTCGTTGGAAAGCTGGTAAAACACATAGTACGACTCATGGGCAACTTGCTGAAAGGCTTCATCCGCTTCCTCGCGTTCAAGACAATCTCTCAGCTTATTGCTGAATAAATGCCACAGATACCCCTGGTAGCCGTCTTTATTTTTGAGAAAAATCCTCTCTTTATCTTCTTCGGTCAGATGGCCCGCAAAATGCTTCTCCCATTCTTCCCGTAAGTACGGTCCCCAAATAGACAGCTCCGTTGTCTTCGTGTTCTTCTCCTTCATCCGATCAGCTAGTTTCATTGGGCGCCTCCATGTTGGTACAAGTTCATCTCTAAGAAAATACGTATGAAAGAGTGGGTCGGTCACGTCTCGCCTATTGACAAAGAAATACTGGGCACATATTATAATACCCATAGGGGTATAGGTATAAGGTTGATCGATCACATTTTCACTCAAAACGTAGGAGGTAGACAACATGTCCGTACAATCGAATTTTTCTGCTGATAAAACGTTAGATTGCAAAGGCTTGGCATGTCCAATGCCTGTCGTACGCACAAAAAAAGCGATGGAAGAGATGTTACCGGGTCAAGTGATGGAGGTACAGGCGACGGATAAAGGGTCAGTGGCTGACCTGAAGAGCTGGGCAAACAATACGGGTCATGAATTTTTGGGCACGATTCAGGAGGGGGAAGTATGGAAGCATTTCCTGCGAAAAGCGAGTACCCATGAGGTGAAGGAGGAGACGAACTTCCTGCGGACCATTTCTAATGAAGAACTACAAAAAAAGCTGGAAGCCAACGAGAAGCTAACGCTCATTGATGTGCGGGAACCGGCAGAATACGCTTTTCACCGCATTCCTATAGCCATTTCAATACCCCTGGGAGTATTAGAGCAGCGCATGGATGAGTTACAGCCCGATGACGACATCTATCTCATCTGCCGATCTGGCAAACGCAGCGACATGGCTTGCCAGTTGCTGGCCGAAAAAGGTTTTACCAAAATCACCAATGTAGTACCGGGTATGTCCGGCTGGAATGGCCCGGTAGAAAAACAATAAGGGGGGAGAGAAAGATGATGGAACAACAAACAAGCGTGAAAGCAATGACAGCACACGTGCTAACGCAGCTTCTCTTTGCGCAGGAGGAATTGTTTATTCTCGACGTTCGCAATACGAGCGATTACGAGGCTTGGCAAATCGAAGGGCATCGAGTAGTGAGCATGAACATCCCTTACTTTGATTTGCTGGATGGGGTGGAGGCTGTTCTTGATAAAATCCCTGTGAAACAGAAGGTGTTGGTTGTCTGTGCAAAAGAGGGCTCGTCCATTTTTGTCGCAGAGATGCTAGCCGATGTTTCTTACCTGCAAGGAGGCATGAAGGCGTGGAGTGAGCATCTGGAGCCAGTGAAGGTGGGTGATCTCCGTGATGGCGGTGCGATTTATCAGTTTGTCCGCATTGGAAAAGGCTGCTTGTCTTACATGATCGTATCAGGGGGGGAGGCGGCAGTCGTCGATACATTGCGGATGACGGATGTGTACGAAGCATTTGCAGCAAAGCATCAATGGACGATCAAGCACACCATCGATACGCATCTACATGCGGACCATATTTCCGGTGGAAAGAAGCTGGCAGATCGGCTCGATGCATCGTATTGGCTTCCAGAAAAAGATGCGGAAGAAGTTACGCATTCCTATCGTAAGCTAGAGGAAGGGCAGGAAATTCAGGTGGGTGCAACCAAAATTGCGATCCTGCCGATCTATTCCCCCGGACATACCATCGGGAGTACGTCACTGATTGTCGATGATACGTATTTTCTCACGGGAGACAGTCTGTTCGTAGCTTCGATCGGACGCCCGGATTTAGCTGGGAAAGCAGAAGATTGGGTGGGAGACCTGCACAACACCTTGTATAATCGATATAAAGAGCTTCCCGAGCATTTAGTCGTGTTGCCTGCTCATTTTGGCAGCTACATGGAGCTTGGTCCAATGGGTGTCGTATCTGCCCTTTTGGGTGACTTGTATCGCAAAAATCCAGGGCTAACGATTGCGGATGAAAGTGAATTCCGGCATATCGTTACGCATCATTTACCGCCGCAGCCGAATGCGTATCAAGAAATTCGTCAAGTGAACATGGGGAAATTAATACCGAGCGAAGAGGAACAACAAGAGATGGAAGTAGGGCCAAATCGCTGCGCCATTCACGATAAATAACGGAGAGGTAGTTCAAAAAATCGTCTTTTGATCACGAAGTAGTCCTGAAAGTTGAATCGGCATCGAAATTGGCGTTCACCTTCAAAGTCCGGTGCTCATGTAGGTCCCCTACACTCCGCTCCTCCTTTTTCAGGTTCTCGCCACTTTCTCGGTGCTGAAAAGCCGACTTTTTGAACACTCATTTATATAACAGGAGGAATGAAAACATGGCGGATATTATGGTAGATACAAAAGGTCTGGCATGCCCGATGCCGATCGTCAAAGCAAAAAAAGCAATGGACGGAATGCAATCCGGTCAAACCATGGAGGTACTCTCGACGGATAAAGGCTCTCTGAACGATTTCACCGCATGGGTCAAGCAAACTGGGAATGAGCTGGTTTCCCATGAATTTGAGAACGGTGTGTACAAATTTTTAGTGAAAAAGCTGTAGGGAGGAAGAAGCGAGCACTATTGGATGAAGCCGCTAACAGTTCGTGTAGTGCTCGCTTACTCCTGATTTTCATAAACGATACGTACGCCAAGGTGCGTATAGATTTCTTCTTTGTAGTGGCCATTAGGGCATTGTTTTTCACTGAACAAGGCATTTTTGTGTGAGCGCAAAGGTTCTTGGCAGGTGGGGCACCGATGCTGAAAAATGGATTTGAAAAAACGAACCATTTAAATCACCTTATTCATAGTTATTTACTTGGGATTAATTTTACTTGAAGATCGTTCATTTGAAAAGAGGGTTGAGCATTCCGATGTGTTAGGTAGGAATTCGAGGAGGATATATGGACGTTTTACTGCTTCTGCTCATGGTCTCTCTCGGTTTTGTCGGCTCCTTTTTTTCCGGATTGCTCGGGATTGGCGGAGCGATCATCAGCTATCCGATGCTTCTGTTTATACCACCGGCACTAGGTGTGGCGCAGTTTTCCGCCCAGGAAGTCTCGGTGATATCGATGTTTCAAGTATTTTTCGCGTCGCTGTCTGGCGTACTGGCTTTCCGCAAAAGAAACGGGAATAACTCACCCCTGATTCATAAAGGACTCGTTAGAGATATGGGGGTAAGCATCTTGGCGGGAAGCCTGATTGGTGCGGCTCTCTCCCAATACTTGTCGAATGAAAGCATCAATTTGGTATACGGAATACTGGCGATCATCGCCGTGATTTTGATGCTCGTGAAAAATAGGGGAACAGAAGCGGCAGCAGGGGAAGTCACATATAACCGCTTCATTGCTGCTGGTGCTGCATTTGCTGTGGGAATCGTATCCGGGATTGTCGGTGCAGGGGGAGCGTTCATCCTCATTCCGATCATGCTGACTGTGTTGAAAATACCTACGCGCGTGACGATTGCCTCATCTTTGGCCATTGTATTCATCTCCGCAATAGGTGGTGTGATCGGGAAGCTGTCGGGTGGGCAAATTCCGCTCTTGCCCGTTTTGTATACGGTCATCGGAAGTGTTTTGGGGGCGCCGGTGGGCAGTATGGTCAGCGCCAAGAGCGATGTGAAATATTTGCGTTATGGCCTGATTGTGCTGATCAGTGGAACGGCTATCAAGATTTGGAGTGACATTCTATAAGGAAAGATGCTTTTCGTTGCAAAAGCTTCTTTCGCTTATTTTTATACCTATACAAGTATAAGTATTTTGAAGGAGTGTTCTTACATGGAAAAACAAAAAGAAAAAACGACGATTGTGTTGTTCAGCGGTGACTTGGATAAAGCGATTGCAGCCTTTATTATTGCGAACGGAGCGGCGGCCTATGATCATGATGTCACGATTTTCTTCACCTTCTGGGGACTGAATACCATGCGCAAGGACGAGATCGTGAAGGTAGAAAAGGGGTGGCTTGAAAAAGCATTCGGTTGGATGATGCCAAGAGGCGCCAAGAAGCTTGGACTGTCTAAAATGAACATGATGGGCATGGGGCCAGAGATGATCAAGCATGTCATGAAAAAACACAATGCCCTGACGCTTCCACAACTAATCGAGTTGGCTCAGGAGCAGGGAGTAAAGTTGGTCGCTTGTACGATGACGATGGACTTGCTCGGTCTCAAACAGGAGGAATTGCTCGACGGAATGGAGTATGCAGGTGTAGCCGCTTATTTGGGGGATGCGACACAGGCAAAAGTAAACCTATTTATTTAAAACAGCCCGCGTAGGCGCTCGCTTGACATTACCTGTATTTCGCATAAGATACCTGTATGTAAGGTTGTTCCAAGATTGATACGTATGCCTTGTCGTGAAACAGGAGGAATTCATATGGATTACAACTACAGTGACGATATCAAAAGACGTTTACGCCGAATCCAGGGACAGGTTGGCGGTGTGCTGAAAATGATGGACGAGCAGAAAAACTGCAAAGACGTAGTAGCGCAGCTCTCCGCTGTTCGCAACGCTTCAGACAAGGCGATTGCCCAGATTGTAGCGGAAAACCTGCAACGCTGTTTGTTAGAAGAGCAGGCTGCTGGAGGAGACACGAGCAAGCTGGTGAAAGAAGCGGTAGAGCTTTTGGTCAAGAGCCGTTAAACCGATTTTGGAGAGGAGCTTCCTATGAGTTTCACTACGATTCTTTTGCTGATCGCCTATGCGGTAATTATTTGGTATGTCATCTCTCGCTTCGTTCCTGTGAAAGGATTGGAAAATCTCAAGTCAGATCAGTTCAAGGAACGGGTCAACCAAAAAAGCAGGGTGCTGCTCATCGACGTACGTGAACCGCACGAATATAAAGCGGGTCATATTCCATCAGCGGTGAACATCCCTTTGTCTCAGCTCGACCATCGTGCAAAAGAAATTTCCAGCAAGAACGATATATTGCTATACTGCCGGAGCGGGATGCGAAGTAAGCAGGCAGCAAAAATGTTAAAGAAACACGGCATTCCTCAGATGGCTCATCTGCAAGGCGGATTCATTACCTGGAATGGTTCGACGAAAAAGAAGTAACAGCTAGCACCTGGTGTACGTGTGAATACCCGGGTGCTTTTTTTTATGCGATGAAAAAACAGGGTTGACATTTTGTTTCGTTGTAACTAAAATGATTACAACAGGGCGATGCGGTAACGCCTATTATTTTCGAGAGAGTTGTAACTAATTCGGTTACATCTACAACATACAAAACGGAGGGAATATCATTATGAAGATTGCAATTGTAGCAGCAAGCGGTAAAGCAGGTAAGGTGATTATGAAAGAGGCGTTGGATCGTGGTCATCAAGTGACAGCGATTGTACGTGATGCATCCAAAATTGAGCAAGCCGACGTAGCTGTGATTCAGAAAGATGTGTTTGACCTGACAGCAGCAGATTTGAACGGCTTTGACGTAGTCGTGAACGCTTTTGGTGCACCAGCAGGTCAGGAACATCTGCATGTAGAGTCAGGGAAGGCTTTGATTGAGGCGTTGAAGGGTGCTCCTTCTACACGTCTGCTCGCTGTAGGTGGTGCAGGCAGTCTGTTTGTAGACGAAGCCAAAACACTGCGTCTCGTAGAAACTCCTGATTTCCCTAAGGCTTACTTGGCAACTGCGCAAAAGCATGGAGAATACTTGCGTGTATTGGAAGAGTCAAACGGCATTCAATGGACGTATATGAGTCCATCTGCCTTTTTTGATCCAGCAGGGGAGAGAACAGGCGCGTACCAACTCGGAAAAGATCATCTGTTAGTGAACGCTAGCGGACAGAGCTATGTGAGCTATGCCGATTATGCTGTAGCCATGCTTGATGAAATCGAAAATCCGAAGCATCGCAATGAGCGCTTCACAGTAGGCTCCTAATCTCGATTCGAATTGGGCTCCTTAACAAAAAGACCAGCTTCCTACTAAAGGATAGCTGGTCTTTGTTGTGTATCGAGATTATCTACCAATCCCACCGACGAATGGGTAGGAAAACGGGCGTCCATTTAAGGAATAAATGATACCTTTGATCGGGTAGTAGATCGCCATCAGTCCAAACACAATCAGGAACGGAATCCCAATCAGCAAGAAAGTGAAGAACCAAGAAATAGCGATGAGCACCGTCATAATGATGTGGAAAAACAAAGCTTGCAGCGCCATATTTTTGGCGTCACGATTTTGTACGAGCAGCCAGACAAGAATGGGCACAAGGATCGGTGCAAAAAATGTGCTAGCGTGCGTTATGACTTTTACACCTTTATAATCCATAAATAAGTCCTCCTTGATTAGATGTAAAACTTGATCTACTGTCATTGTACCGTATGGAAACAGCTCGAAAAACCATCATGAGCGTGATTATTTACTCCGACTATAGACGGAGGAATTTTTATTTCCATTCGTTTACTGTTATAGTAGTAAGAAAATCTTTCGTTTTTGGTAGATAATTCGTAATGTTTTTTGGATATGATAAATGGATAAGCAAGAACTGAGAAGGGAGCATATAGACATGATGATCGATTGTCATCATCCAGCCAGTATGAAGGATCGGATGATGTTCTTCTATAATTTTTTGCGGTCACCTGGACAGGTAGGCAGTATTACTCCTAGCTCCCGTGCGCTTTGTAAACAAATGGTTGCGCCCATCGACTGGGAGCACGCACATACAATTGTGGAATTAGGAGCAGGAACGGGGATTTTTACGAAGTGGATCGAGCAAAAGAAAAAACCAGAAGCCGTACTGGTATCCTTTGAAAAGGAGACCAAGATGCGCAAAAGGTTGGAACCACTATTTCCCGATGTACGATTCCACGAAGATGCGGTAGATTTGAATCGGGTTCTTTCGGACGCGGGATTGGGCAAAGCCGACTGTATTTTGTCAGGACTGCCATTTGCCAACTTCCCACAAGAGCTGCGTGATCAAATTATGGATCAGGTATATCATG
Source organism: Brevibacillus sp. DP1.3A (assembly GCF_013284245.2). Taxonomy (NCBI): domain Bacteria; kingdom Bacillati; phylum Bacillota; class Bacilli; order Caryophanales; family Paenibacillaceae; genus Brevibacillus; species Brevibacillus sp. DP1.3A. Next base: position 75,959 of record NZ_CP085876.1, read on the forward strand.
CGCTGAAACCAGGCGGAGTATTTGTCGCCTTTCAATATTCGCTGCAAATGAAAAAGCAGCTTTCCTCTGTATTTGAGCAAGTATCAGTGAAGATGGTTCCATTGAATCTGCCACCTGCCTTTGTCTACATTTGCCGGAAGGATGATGGCAAGGGTGTCGGCTAGGAGGATTTCTAAATGATTGTCGATATGCTGTCCGAGTCTGTGGGTCAGTTTGGCTATTTTGCTCTTTTCTTTATGTTATGGCTAGGGATTGTTGGTATGCCGATTCCTGATGAGGTGATCGTGCTGTCTGCAGGAGTGCTGACCTCGATGGGACTTCTGCATGTTATTCCTGCATTTATTGCGACCTATTTGGGTGTGGTTTCGGGGCTGTCATTGGGATATGTGCTCGGGAGATGGCTAGGTGCACCTGCACTGAACTGGATTAGTCGAAAAAAAGGAATGAACAAATACGTAGATCAAGCGCAGTCGCTTCTCGATCGTTACGGAAGCTACGCCCTATGTATCAGCTATTTCTTTCCTGTCGTCAGGCATGTGGTTCCTTACTTGGTCGGGATCGGGAAAATGACGTTTCCACGGTACGCCCTGTTTTCGTATACAACCGGCTTTGTATGGACGCTGATCTTGTTTTTGCTCGGTCATTTCATGGGAAATAAGGTGGAGATGCTTACTTCCTATGTGGCCTTATTGAATAATCGAACCGTGATTTTCTCTGTCTTAGGTGCACTGGTTCTCATTGCTGCTGCTTATTATGGATTTACCGTTTGGAGAAAACAAAAAAGCATCGCAGCTGCGCCACAACCTCTGATGATCGATCGTGATCGACAAGAGTAACCCGAATGTAATAATGACGAAGTCAACAACCCTCTGCGTGGAGCAGAGGTTTTTTGTTTTTTATCATAAAAAAAACCCGTCCTTATGTGCGGTAGTGGCACAATGGATGGGCTTTGGACAACGATTTATGAGGTAGCCTTGTTTCTTCGCATGTTTCGCTGGCGCAGCCATTCCGGCAAGATGATTCCGAGTAAGATGATCACGACACCGCTCACTTGGAGCATAGAGACAGATTCATTCAGAATGATATAGGAGGAGAGCACAGCCATAGGTAGCTCAGCTGCTCCTAATATAGCGCCCATCCCCGGTCCTATATGGGGCATTCCATAATTGAAAAAAACCGTCGGGATCAAAATACCGAAGAAGGCGAGCAAAAATACGTATGGAAACAACCCGTCCAGCAATGCTCCGTTAAATAGAAAAACGGGTGGGTAAATCAGGCTGGCCAACAGAAAAGAGCCAGTCGCCATGCTGGAACTACGTACCCACGGATTAACAGCAATGGCGATTTTTCCGCTGAACAAAATAAACAACGTAAAAGAAACGGCTGAGAGAAGACCGAAGACAACACCGAGGATATGGAATTGGGCTAATCCGCCGCTCTCAAAAATTCCTCCTGCAAGAAGGGTCCCTGTCAGCAGCAATAGAAGGGAAAAAATCGTCTCCTTTCCAGGCATTCGGCGAGTCATCACAGCTTCGACCAGTACGCCCATCCATGTGAATTGAAACAAAAGGACGATGGCGATTGAGGCAGGGATATATTGCAGGGCATTGTAGTACATAATTCCCGTGGAACCGACAGTCAGACCTACGGCGACCAATAATAGCAACTGGCGAAGGGGAGGCTTGGTCCGTAGGAAGAAAAGAGCGGGTATCCAGGTCAGCACAAAGCCCAGAAACATTTGCCCACCAATTACCTCTGCGGGCGAATAGCCTTGCTTGTAGGCAAGCTTTACGATGGTTGATAGTATGCCGTAACTACATGCTCCGAGAAAAACCAGGAGGATGTATCTCATCTGATGCATCTCCTCACATACGATAATAATTCTTAGCTAGGATATTACGACAGCGTCCGTTTGTCTATGGATGAAGAAGATTCCATTTTTGGTTCGAACAAAGGTTTACGTTTGATCCCAGCGGGAAATAGTGAAGTGACACTATATAATCGTGCCCACTATAAATGGTGTAGCTATTGGTTTGGTGAACAGGTTAGATAAAAGGGGGAGGCTTGTGTACCTGAAGTGGAGGGATCGATTATTTTCCACATTTTTATTGTTAATTCTAGGGCCGACTATGTTTGTTTGCTTCCTTTTTTATGATCAAGCCAAAGAGGCAGTGTTTGAACTGTACAAGACGAACATGGATGCGAATATAGGGCTCGTCGATGAACGGCTTTTGTCCCTTTTTCAGTCTATCCAAAAGGAAACCGATGAATTGGCGAATAGACTGGCCGTGCGTATCACAGAGGAACCATCTTTTGTCGAAGGGAAAAAGAATGGCTTCAGGCGTGAATGGACATCGGAGGAACAAGTCCAAAATCTATTCGAGCGTTTCTCCCGCAACCAAAATGTAGTAGGAAATATTGTTTTTCTCGGTGAGGATGGAAGAGTTTTCTCCTTGCACGAAGATAAGAGTTGGAGTGCGGATAATCAATTTATGGAACGAGAGCAATGGGGAACCGGAGAAAACAGGGTAGATTTTCTTACCAAAAGGGAGCAAGAGAAGCACCCAAGATCATTTTTTCTCGAGAAGCGCCTGGAGAGTTCGAATCCAAAAGCTACGGGACTTTTATTGGTGGAAATCAATCTGGATAAACTGACTGACTGGATCCGTACCTATGTCGTTCCAAAAGAGTATGGCATGATGGTCCTTTCCCCCTCCCGAACGATTATGATTCACACCGATAAAGCTATGATTGGAAATCATGTTTCGACGCTTCCTCATTATGAAATGGTACGCAGGCAGTGGGAACAATCCAATGAAAAAGGACTCTTTTCCTTGCTCATCCAAGGCAAAAACATTTACGTATACCGTCAAGTGTCTGAAAAAAGCGGTGGTGCTTATTTTGAGTGGTTGCCGAGAGAGGGGATTAATGAACGATTACAACGATTGAACCTCATCTTTTGTTTCACCCTTTTTATCGTGGTCTTATTTGCCTGTTATGTGGCTCATCGTTTATCAAAATGGATTGGTGAGCCGATCTATAGCTTGGTTTCCGCCACTGACTCCTTGTTGAAAGGTGATTTTTCCATACGCGTCCCGATACATGGTATGAAAGAAATAACGCTACTGGAGAATAAGTTCAACACTATGGCAGAACAGATGCATGCGTTAATTACCCGAGAGCGGGAGTATTCGCAACAGAGCCTGGATCAAATCGTTCGCAGCTTTTATTTAGCGGTAGAGATGAAGGACCCTTATACAGCAGGACATACAGAACGAGTTACGCACTATGCCCTTATCATTTACGATTATTTACAGCAGCAGGAACAGCTTGTAGTTTCACGAGATGATTTACGTTATGCTGGCTTAATGCATGATATCGGAAAAGTAGCCATTCCTGATCACGTCCTTTTAAAAACAGGAAAGCTATCGCCAGACGAGTATGAATGTATGAAAACTCATTCCATCATCAGTGGAGAAATTGTAGAGCAAATAGAAAACCTGTCACATATCAGTCCAGGGGTAAGGCATCATCATGAGCGATGGGATGGAAAAGGATACCCTGATCAGCTCAATGGGGAAGAAATCCCGCTGATTGGGCGTATTCTTGCCGTCGCAGATACGTTTGATGCCATGACTTCTACACGTTCCTATCGCAAAGCCATGACCGCAATAGAGGCGTACGAAGAAATTCTCCGATGCCAAGGAACACAATTCGACCCCTCCATTGTTTCGATTTTTAAGAAGGCTTTTGAGGATGGAGCTATTCAGATTACACAATCGGCTGATTGTAAGGGAAGAGTTAGTAAGGATAGAGAGATTTCCTAGCGCTGGATAGGTTTACTCCTTGCTATCGGCTACTAACTTTGGTATTCTAATTCTACCGTGCTAGACGGGGAGGTTGCGGTGCCCTGTAACCTGCAATCCGCAATAGCAGGGTTGAATTCCTATCCTAGGTTTTCTTATGTGAGGCTGCCTTATGGCGGCGGTGTTGAGGAGCGGGTCCTGTGCAACGCGAACCCATGAACCTGGTCAGGTCCGGAAGGAAGCAGCCATAAGTGGATCATCGCGTGTGCCGCAGGGTAGCCTGCTCTGAGCTGCTACCATAAGTAACGCTCGGATAAGAATTATCGAAGATAGGTGCACGGTACTTATCACGCATGTACAGATAGCATGTTTCCGAAGGGAAGCATGCTATTTTTATTTTGCGATCCAATTATTTTTTGTTGGAATTTGACGATAACTAGCGAAACATTTCCATGCTTTTCAGGTGGATAGAATGAAGGTTTTACGAGCATTTTCACGAATTTTCATAATAGGCGGAAAGGATTTCGTTTCTTTCCTTTCAAAATACGTCATAGGCCAGGAGGGACAAGCTATGAGTGCACTTTCTTCGTTACATCTCGTTGGCTCGTCCGGTCGATTGCAGCGGTTCATGCATCAACTGCCTACTGCCGTTTTATTGGTCAATCAAGCGGGTAGTATCGTGGAGGTCAACGAACAACTGCTTCGTGTAACCGGATATTCACGCGATCAACTTGTCAATACGCCTATCAGCTCTCTTCTTCCCCATCGAGGTTCCATGGAGCACCTGTATGAGGAATATTTGCGAAAGGAAGAAGAAGTGGGAACCAAAGGCGAGGTCGAACTGGAATGGTGTGATAAACAGGGGAGATGCAGGAACACATCTGTCATGATCATGGCACAACAAGCAGAAGAACTTCTGTACATGATCCATTTTCCCCAACTCGTAAAAGAAAGCGACCAGCTCTTGTCGCAACGATTGCTGACCAAACTGACCTATGATACAAGCATGGGCTTGTTTATCCTCGACGAGAAATCGATCATTATTGAAGCCAGTCAGACGGCGTGCAAGCTGTTGGGTATGGAGAGACTGGACGTCATCAATAAACACGTCGATCAAGTATTTAGCGGCATCCCCGAACCGCATCGGTTCATTAAAAAAGAATTGTTGGAAGGCGTAAAGCTGCAAAATGTCGCGACTTCCTGGACGAATGACAATCAACGCTATGAGCTGATTGTCGACGCAAATACACTCCAAGACGAGTCAGGGAAAATAGTAGGGGCGTTTATTCTTTTCAAAGACATAACAAACCTGCGATCCTTCGCCCAAAAGCTCGAGCGGAATGAACGCTTGGCGATGATCGGGCAAATTGCTGCTGGTACAGCACACGAGATTCGCAATCCACTTACCTCGATCAAAGGATTTCTGCAAATGTTCCTCAGGTTATTCGGTGACAGCGGCATGGAAAGGGAGAAAACGTACACCGAAATCATGCTCACCGAAATCAATCGCATCAATTCTTTAGTCAGTGAATTCCTACTGTTGAGCAAGCCTCGGAATATTCAATATTCCATGGTCGACTTAAATACTGTTTTTGAGGAAATTTTGCCGATCGTCGAGTCACAGGCGAATCTGTACGGAATTGATGTCCAGTTTGCTTCTCGCGGTAAGCTTCCGATGGTCGTCGGGGATAACGAGCTATTGAAGCAAGTGTTCATTAATATCTGCAAAAATGGAATAGAAGCAATGGGAGAGCAAGGGTCGCTTCGGATTTCCCATCATTTCGATCAGGATGGCGACAAAGTGAGTATCGATATCCACGATACAGGTCCGGGCATTCCGCTTTACATTATTGATAAGATTTTTGATCCGTTTTTTACGACAAAAGAGGAAGGGACAGGGCTCGGATTGTCTGTCTGCCAAAAAATTATTCACGATATTGGCGGTCAAATCCGTGTCTCCTCCAAAGGGTTTGGGACGACCTTCCATATCATGCTGCCGTATTAGGAGTAGAATGCGTCCCGCACAATTGTGAGCGGGGCGTTTTTTAAGTGAGACATGTCCGTTCACTTTGTACGAACGGTGGCAATCGTGTATACTGAATAGGATATAGAAGAGGACTGTGCAGATGGGGAGTGTCACACGAACATGGCTTATACCGCGCTATACCGCGTATACCGACCGCAGACTTTTCAAGACGTAGTCGGACAAGAGCATGTTACGACAACCTTGCGTAATGCTTTACGCGAAAATAGGCTGTCCCATGCCTATTTATTCAACGGTCCCCGAGGTACGGGAAAAACAAGTGCAGCCAAAATTATGGCGAAAGCAGTGAACTGCGAGCAGCCCATAGATGGCGAGCCATGCAATCAATGCGATACGTGTAGAGCCATCTCCAACGGTTCTGTAACGGATGTGCTGGAAATCGACGCGGCATCCAACCGTGGTGTTGAAGAGATCCGCGACATTCGCGACAAAGTGAAATTTGCCCCGAGTGACGTCAGGTATAAAGTGTACATCATCGATGAGGTGCATATGCTGACGACAGAGGCATTTAACGCTTTGTTAAAAACTCTCGAAGAGCCGCCGTCCCACGTCATTTTTATTTTGGCGACGACAGAGCCACACAAGCTGCCAGCGACGATTATCTCTCGTTGCCAGCGCTTTGATTTTCACCGAATTCCACTGAGAGTGATGGTCGATCTTTTGCAAAAGATTTGCCAATCACAAGGGGTGCAGGTGGAGGAGCAGGCCCTGCAGCTCGTAGCGAAGATGGCTGAAGGTGGAGCCCGTGATGCTCTTAGCTTGTTGGACCAAGCGATTAGCTATAGCAAGGACGAGGTTCGTGCTAGTGATATTATGCAGATTACGGGCACAGTTGCCCAATCTTACTTTTCTGTGCTTGCGCGGCATATTGCCGAAAATGATGTTGCGCAGGTCATGGAGCAATTTGATACAGTCATGGTGCAAGGGAAGGACCCGGAGCAGTTCCTGCACGATTTCCTTTACTATTACCGCGATATGCTGTTATTGAAGACAGCGCCGCAGCTAGAAGAGATTGTCGAGCGGACCATGATTGATGATCAGTTTGCAGAGGTTGCAAAGCTGTACTCATTTCCGGTGCTTTACGCAGCGATTGAGACCTGCAATCAGGCTTTGTCGCAATTAAAATGGTCGACCTATGCAAGGGTGTTGGTTGAACTGACCCTTGCCAAAATGTGCCAGCCTAATGCAAATGCAAATGCGACGGAATCTATGGGTGCAGCATCACCCGTTAACAGCGAGGAACTGACCGCGATGTCCAATCGCATCCGCGTTTTGGAAGAGCGTTTGGTTCAAGTGATGCAAGGTCAGGTGAGTATTCCAGGCCAACAAAAGGCCGAAGAAACGCGCAAGAACGAGCCAAGGCGCATAGCTGCGGCTTCTGGTGGTTCACGAACCCCGATGAATAGAGTCAGGGAAGTCGCGAAGGCCATGGATGAGAATTTGACGAGACAGGTGCGCGGGCAGTGGAGTCAAATTTTGACCGAACTGAAAAAGATCAAGATTCAGTACCAGGCTTGGCTAGTCAATGGTCAACCGGTAGCTGCCGGCAATGAAGCTGTTGTCGTAACCTTCAACAGTGCCATCCATTGCGATAAGACGATGGAGGCAGAGCTTCGGAGCGTGATCGAGCGCGTTATGTCTACGGTGCTGGGCAAGCCCCTGCAGCTCTTGTCTGTCATGGAGGAAGAGTGGCAAAGTGTAGACCAGCAGGTTGGTCAAAAAGACGCTTCTGATGAGCCAGAAGAGGACCCGTTTTTGGCGGAAGCCATCAAGCTCGTCGGAGAAGGTCTTGTTGAAGTCAAAGACTAAATCATACACTCATAACCATTTAGGGAGGATACCTCAATGAAAAACATGCAGCAAATGCAACAAATGATGAAGCAAGTGAAAAAAATGCAGGAAGAAATGCAAAAAGCGCAAGAAGGCTTGAAAGATAGAATCGTGGAAGGCTCTGCTGGTGGCGGTGCTATCACTGTGAAAATCGATGGACATAAGCAAATCAAAGACATCGTGATCAAGCCAGAAGTAGTAGACCCTGAAGATGTAGAAATGCTGCAAGACCTGGTGCTCACTGCTGTGAACGATGCACTTCGCAAAGCAGATGAAATGGTAGGCAAGGAAATGGGCAAATTTACTGGAGGCATGAACATCCCAGGCCTGTTCTAAAAATTGGGCAGGAAAAGAGGAGTAGGCGATGTTTTATCCAGAACCGGTCTCAAAGCTCATTGATGGTTTTATGAAATTGCCCGGCATCGGTCCCAAAACGGCTGGGCGGCTTGCCTTTTTTGTGCTCAATATGAAAGAGGACGACGTGCTTGATCTGGCAAAAGCATTGGTCAATGCCAAGCGTCAGCTTCATTACTGCTCGGTCTGCAACAATATTACCGATCTCGATCCATGTCATATTTGTCGGGACAAACGTCGCGACGGCTCGATCATCTGTGTGGTGCAAGAGCCGCGAGACGTGGTAGCGATGGAGAAGACGAGAGAGTTTGAAGGGTATTACCACGTTTTGCACGGGGCGATTTCTCCTATGGATGGGATCGGTCCAGAGGATATTCGCATTCCTGACCTGTTGAAGCGCCTCGGTGACGAGCAGGTGAAGGAAGTCATTTTGGCGACCAATCCGAATATCGAAGGGGAAGCAACAGCGATGTACATTTCCCGGCTGATTAAACCTTTTGGTATTCGCGTGACGCGTATCGCGCACGGCTTGCCAGTCGGTGGAGATTTGGAGTATGCGGATGAAGTGACGCTGACCAAAGCATTGGAAGGCAGACGCGACCTGTAGGTCCCCTACACTCCGCTCCTCCTTCTTCAGGTTCTCGCCACTTTCTCGGTGCTGAAAGGACGACTTTTTAAATATCATCCTAGGGAATTCGATACGTACGAACGATATAGGTTAAAGAAAGAAGACGGGGGCTGCCTGTCTTTTTTTCGTTTCGAAAGGAGGATGCAGTATGCCGGTTATTCGTATGGAGTTTTTGATAGATGCTCCGCAACAGGTCTGCTTCGATGCTGCCAGAAGCATTGATTTGCATATGGAATCGACCGCCAGCACGAAGGAGAGAGCGATTGGAGGAGTAACGAGCGGACTGATAAATCTGGGGGAGACTGTTACCTGGGAAGCCATTCACTTCGGTATCAAGCAGAATTTGACGGTGAAAATCACAGAGATGGAGGTACCGCGCTATTTCGTGGATGAGATGGTTTCTGGCGCATTCAAACGGTTTCATCACACGCATGAGTTCATTCCGATAACGGACAATCAGACGAGGATGATCGATATTTTTGACTACACATCTCCGCTGGGTATTTTGGGGAAGCTCGCGGATTGGTTGTTCTTGGAGGCATATATGACGCGTTTTTTGCGGACGCGCAATGAATATCTCAAGCAAGTAGCAGAAGCACAGATAAAAGCTTTGCCATCCTGATAGAAATGCCGGACTTTTTTGAATGGACGAGACATACAGTGAAATAGGAGCGTGAGGAGATGCTGACAGGACCAGGACTGTCGCTTGCGAGTGGGATACGGCGACAAAAGTCCACTCCATGGGCGATCATGCTGTTTATTGGGTATTGGCTCATGTTTGCTGCGGAGTTATCCATGATTCGTTTTCACAAGGGTGAAGACGGGAAGTGGGTCGCTACCACTATCGGGCAACCGGAGGTATGGCTAGGATTACTTGCATTTGCAGTGACGGTATTTAGCTTCATTGCGACCGTTGGTTTCATTGTGTGCTTGCTAAGAGAAAGACGGCAGAAGACGTCATGGCTATGGCAATATGACGAGCTTTCAGGGAATGATGTGCTGCATATTGTAGCTTGGCTGCATGTGTTTCAAACGGGCGTACTGTTGTTGTATGGGTTTTTACTGGAAGGTACCTTCTTTTCCACCGGTACGATCGGAGGGATATTGGAATCAGCTATTTTCCAACTGTTCCTGTTGATTTTGATTCCGTTGTGGTTTCGTGGACGACTGGGGGAAATCGGTGTTCGCCGACCTGTACGACTAGGCCGGATGCTGTTGATGCTCGCTGCTCTGTTTCTTTTGATTGCACTGGTGCTGGATGCGGTGGTGACTAACCCGATTGCGGACTGGTTTGGACTGTCTCTGTCATCAGAGCGAGAGCAACAGATCGAAAAAGAGATTGTGCAGGCGAAAGAAACGGATATTTTGGCGGCGCTCACCTCACTTCTGGTCATTGGCATATTGGTTCCGATTGCAGAGGAGATTTTGTTTCGCGGCGTGATTCAGACCTATCTGGTTCAGAGAATCGGGCCCATTATGGGTATCTTCCTGAGCAGTCTCTGGTTTGGGCTCCTGCATATGGATCTCGCTTTGTTCGCTCCACTTTTTGTCATTGGACTTTTACTCGGATTCGTTCGACATCGATACCAATCGATCTGGGGAGCAGTTTTGTTGCATGCAGTGAACAACATGACAGGAGTACTTTACTACTTTCACTGAGGGGGAAGCTTGTAGGTGAGTAGGTGGAGAAAAAAAGCGCGGTTCGTGGTGGAATGGAATGATGCGAGCTTGGATGCAGCAGTCAATCAGGCCCGAATAGACTGGCAGCATGCCCGCCATCTTGCGGAGATCAGTGAACCGGATGGCGGCTTGGATGATGTCATTTATTATTTGCATGTGACCGAAAAGCGGTATATGTATTTACTCGCGCAAGCAAAGCGCGAGAGGAATCGCCAACAGGCATAGGAGGAAAAGCCGATGACTACAGGGTGGGTTATAGCACTGATTGTAGTTGGAATTTTGCTGGTGATTGCCGCCAGCAAATCTGTCACGGGCCCGATCAGGTGGATTGGATTTGGGATCATGCAAGTCGTGATTGGCGCACTATTGCTGTTTTTCACCAATCTGGTTGGAGAGTTGGCTAACTTCCACATCCCGATCAACCCAGTGACGGCTCTGCTCGTCGGACTTCTCCGTTTGCCTGGATTGGCAGCGTTGATTGTCATCAAGCTATGGGTTATGTAGAGGTGTATCGATTCGGTTATCCATCGGTAAGCAAAAAAGCAACGCCGCGATCCTCGTATTTCACCCGGCTACGACTTGGCTGACGAAAGGAAGCAAGGAGGGCGAGGAGGCGTGGCAGCGCAACGATCAGCGTTCCGGTAATCAAGGTGAGCGCGTATCCTTCCGAAAGCCACACATAAGTCCCTGCTGCTATCGCCATACTTCCCACGATTACCGTGAGCTCACCGCCCCGATAGACAGATAGCGGGATGGGAAGTGGATAGCCTGCACCCCACCACGGAGAAACGAGCATATCAGCAGTTGTCTTTGGCTTATGGCTGCGTAGAAGGGCATACAGTCGAAATAAGACCAAATGACAGATTGGTATCACGGGTAGAATCGCTAACGTCACAATCAGCGTATAAGCGGGAACTTGTAGCATGAATGAGTGCGAAATAAGGGACAAGCCTATTAACAACAGTTGAAAAAGGTAGCCGACAAATCGCCAGCGAAAACGATAGAGCAGCTTGTAGCTATAGATCGTATGGGCGGCGGTTTCCTTCATGAGAAGTCACTTCCTTTTACAGCGTCTGGATGAATGAAAGTCTGCGTTTCCATTATCGCACAGTCGCAAATCTTGAGAAAGCTTATACAACGAATGATACAAGCCGTTTGTCTAGCATGACTGGACTGACGGCTTTTTGTTATGGGTAGGATAAAAGGAATGATATGGAAACCGATTCGGTAGGGCGTGATGAGGAGGGAAGGGAAGCGTGAGGCTATGGGTCATTTCAGAGGAGGTCGTAGCCAGATGCGGCAATGAGCTTGGAGCGTGTGGGATTGAGCTGACTGTTTACCAAACAGATTTCTCAGATGAAGTCGCTAATGGATTTCTGCTGACAAAAGAGAGTGATGGCAAGCTTTTGCAGGAAAGGATGCAACAGCTGGGAACGGAGCCATGGCTCACACTTGTCTATGGTAGTGACGTGCCATACGACTGGGCGAATACTTTACATACCCAATACAAGCACAACGGAGAGCATGAGGTCATTCGCATGGCGTTATTTACGCACGATCGTGCTTTGCTTGGAGGGGAATCCAATGGGAGGTGGATGCGGTTCCTCTGTAAGCAGCTCGCTCGCTATTCACTGGTGACGATGGTTTGCGGGATGCGCGAAGTGGATGAAGCGCTTCGGCAATTACCGCGCTATTTGGCGTGGAAGGAGCAGTTTTACATTGAACTTGGTGCCAGCTGCGATGAGAAAGGGATTTCTTTGCTGCAAGTTAGTCGCGCGCTCGGTATGGATAAACGAGTCGGTCAGGGCTGGCTCTACCCTTCCCGCCAAGACTCTTCCCTCATTGTTCGATGGCTCGAAAAAGAATGTAGGCTCGTTCTACAAAAAGCGAATATACAGCGGATCGTACTTTGGGGAAAGGACTCGTTATGGGAGCATATGTCTTCTGACTGGTTGGCTGAAAAAGACGTTGCGGTGTACACGGGGGAGGACAAGGCAATTCCGAACAAAAGGATGACGGGTTGGATGCTGTACGATTCGTGGCAAGATGCTGTAAAGGATGCAGATTTGCTCGTGATCGGAAATGCTGCGGGTACGACCATTGCTGAACTGCCGGTACCCGAGCTGGTTAACGTTATGAGGCAGTCCTACGTCATTGATGCGGCAGCTTGTTTCCCTGTGCAGGAAGCCCAGTCCTATTTCCAAGCCTACCGAGCTATCGGCGAAAACACGAACGTTTGGGAATGATGCTGATTATAATGGGGTATAATGGTTGATATATTGAGGAAAAGGGCAGGCGTTTTCACTATGGAAAAAGTTGCTCAGCGATGTATCGTCTGTGAACAAGAGCAGAATGACGGAATCGCCATTTGTGAGCAGTTTATCTGTCAGCGGTGCGAACAGGAAATGGTCAATACCGATGTACAGGATGAAAAGTATCCATTTTTTATTCATCAGATGAGACGCATTTGGTTGCGAAAAGATGCGTGAAGAAAGAAGGCATCGGTGCATTCCGGTGTCTTTTTTTTGCTGGACTCATGCATGTCCAAATCATGCTAAAATAGGGGAATAAAAATAAAGGACGTGAGTCGCGCGTGTTGGAGAGAGATGTTGAATTTCGGGAGCGACAAAAGCGTGCGCCCCTTTATGAACAGCTTGAACGGCACGCCAAGCATCGGCCGCATCCGTTTCATGTGCCAGGACATAAAATGGGCCACAGCTTTGACAACCATGCCAAAAATCGCTTTCAAGACATCTTGGAGTTGGACGTAACGGAAATTAGCGGGACAGATGACCTGCATCAGCCACAAGGTGTCATTGCAGAAGCACAGGCTTTGGCGGCGCAAGCCTTCCATGCGGAACAGACCAAGTTTTTGATCGGAGGCAGTACAGTAGGAAATATCGCCCTCATCATGACGGTATGCAGACCGGGCGATAAGATTCTCGTACAACGTAATTGCCATAAGTCTGTATTCAACGGCATTATGATGGCGAGAGCAACCCCGATCTTTTTAGTACCTGCCGTCGATTTGGCAACAGGAGTCGCTGCGGGTGTAAGGCGCGAAGATGTAGAGCGTGCGCTGCTTGCACACCCCGATGCCAAGGCAGTTTTTTTGACGAATCCGACCTATTATGGAATGGGTATCGATATGGCGAAAATGGCGGCTACTGTCCATCGGTTTGACGTACCGCTTTTGATAGACGAAGCTCACGGTGCCCACTACGGGTTCCATCCTGCCTTTCCGCGTTCTGCTATGCAGGAAGGTGCGGATGCTTCGGTCCAATCGACACACAAAATGGGAACGGCGATGACGATGTCCTCGATGCTGCATATTCAGGGAGAGCGGATTGATCGTGAACGGTTGTTCCGTCATCTCGCCATGCTTCAGTCTTCCAGTCCATCGTATGTGCTAATGGCCTCACTCGATGTAGCCAGGCGTCATCTGGCGCTTGCGGCGACCGAAGAGTGGAACAGGTTGTTGCCGCTTTTGGACAAGTTTCGGGAGCGACTCGATCGACTGGAGTGGCTGAATTGGCCGCGACTGTCCACGAACAGCGTATACGCTACGCTTGACCCGTTGAAGCTGTTTTTCCATTTGCGAACGGCCCAATTCAGTGGGTTTGAGTTGCAGAAATGGATGGAAAAGCACGGGATTTTCTCGGAGCTGGCGGATGACTCTCATGTACTCCTCGCAGCCTCCACAGGAACATCCTCCCGTGACCTGGACGCCTTGTGGAAACTGCTTGAATCGATGGCGCCACAAGTAGAACCGGGGGAGGAACGCATACTTTTGACGGGAGTCGTATCTTCCCATTATTTGCGCGAGCAGGCATTGCCGATGCATGAAGCCGTTGACTGCCCGAGGGAGTCGATTCTTTTGGAGCAGGCTCTGGGACGAATTGTGGCAGAGATGGTGATTCCATATCCGCCAGGGATTCCGGTGCTGGTGCCAGGCGAGCGGATCGATGATGAAAGTCTGGCGATGTTGAAGGAATTGGCGAGAGGACAAACGCGATTCCATGGCGTACAGGACGACCAGCTACAAACGATACAGGTTTTACGATAATCTAAGCAACTGGCCTGCTACAACAGGGGTGGAAGGAGTATGGAAGTGGCAACAGGAAAGAAAGGCCGATTTATTACGATAGAAGGCGGAGAAGGGGCCGGGAAATCTACCGTCATCGCCAAGCTGTACGAAGAGCTGAAGGCGCGGGGAGTCGATGTACTTTTGACTCGTGAGCCCGGTGGAATTGATATTGCTGAAAAAATCCGGGAAATTATTTTGAATCCGGCCCACACGCAGATGGATGAAAGAACGGAGGCTCTCTTGTATGCGGCAGCACGTGGCCAGCATTTGGCGGAAAAGGTGTTACCTGCTTTGGCAGAGGGCAAGCTGGTACTATGCGACCGTTTTATCGACAGTAGTCTCGCCTATCAAGGACATGCGCGGGGATTGGGCATTGATGCTGTCTACCAGATTAACCGATTTGCTGTCGGTGACTGCATGCCGGAATTGACCTTGTTCTTTGATGTACAGCCCGAAATCGGATTGGCGCGGATTAATGCCTCCCGTGGGCGCGAAGTGAATCGTCTCGATCTGGAAGGGATGCGTTTCCATGAGCTTGTTCGGGAAGGGTATCAGCTGGTTATGGAACGCGACCCAGAGCGCTTTGTCGTCATTGATGCCGAGCAGCCGATGGAACATGTATATCAATCTGCTCTACAGGCACTGCTAGACAGATTATAAGGTTCCCTGTACCGCAGAATGATGTACATGCTGTATAATATGTTTAAGCGAAATAACGTACCAAGCCTACGTGTTTTTCATACAATGAAGAAGTCAAATTGGGAATTGATCATGGGAGAAAGGGTGATAGCCGATGAAAATGGTAGTTGCGGTCGTCCAAGATAAAGATAGTGGTCGTCTGTCTCAACAACTGGTGAAAAAAGGTTTTCGTGCTACGAAGCTGGCTAGTACGGGTAGCTTTTTACGCGCCGGTAACACAACTTTTTTGATCGGTACGTCTGACGAAAGCGTGCCGGAAGTAATCGACATCATTGCGCATAATTGCAAATCCCGCAAACAAATGGTCACTCCCGTCTCTCCACTCAGTAATGCTGTAGACTCATTCATGCCATATCCGCTGGAAGTACAGGTGGGTGGTGCGGCAGTATTCGTATTGGATGTCGGAGAGTTCCACTCATTTTAACGTGGTTCCTTCTCTCTTTTTTCGTAACTTTCGTATATACTTGATCTCACGGGGATAAACCCTGTATTGGATCGGGCGACGGAGGTGGCGATATGAAAATCAGTGATGGGTTACGGCCTAAACTGGACTTGATTAAAACGACGGATTCACGCAAGAATCCTCAACTGGAAAAGCTGAATTTTGGCACGATGATTCAAGGAGAAGACGAACGTATGTCTCAGGAGAAGCTTACCCGGCTACTGACAGACATAGACAGGCAGGGACAGATTCTTGCTCGTTCCCGCGCCGTTCGTGACTTCTATGCTTATAAAAATCTCGTCAAGCAGTTCATGGAAGAGGCTGTGAAGTTCGGTATTGCCTTAGACGATAGACGAGGAATGAATCGACGTGGTCGCAGTAGGCTGTACAAAATCGTCAAAGAGGTGGATGCAGAGCTGCTCAAACTGACAGATGAGCTCTTGAGCGAGCAGGCACCAACGATTGATTTGTTAGCTAGGATTGGCGAAATCCGCGGCATGTTGATCAATTTGTATTTTTAGTGGGTGTGAAACCATCATGACATGGACCCGTTTTTCTCAGCAGCCACGAGCACAGGAACTGCTGTATCATAGTTTGCGCAACGAACGACTGGCACACGCCTACTTGCTGGCGGGTCCCAAAGGTTCAGGTAAAAAGCAGATGGCCCTGCATCTGGCGAAGTCCCTTTTTTGTTCGGAAAGGGAGGCAGACGCCTGCGGGGCCTGTGTTACATGCAGGCGCATAGAGGGTGGTAATCACCCGGATGTGTTGTTTATTACGCCTGATGGGGCTTCGATTAAAATCGACCAGATCCGTTCGCTGCAAAAAGAAATGGCGATGCGCGCCGTCGAGTCATCACGCAAGGTATATATCATCGAGCACGTCGATAAAATGACGACACAGGCTGCCAACAGTCTGCTCAAGTTTCTGGAGGAACCGCCCGCTGGTGTACTGGCCCTGCTTTTAACAGAGCATAGCCATGCGATTCTTCCTACGATTTTATCTCGATGCCAAATCGTTCAATTTTCACCACTTTCTGCAGAATCGATTGCGGAAAAGTTGCGTGCAGAGGGCGTTTTGGCGGGAATGGCGCAGGTTGCTTCCCACATTACGACAAATGTGGAAGAAGCCATGACACTCAGCCAATCAGAATCGTTTGCACAGCTAAGAAATCTAGTGATACAATTGGTGCAGGAGTGCAAACAGCGCAATTCATCTGCACTCTTAACGATCCATGATATGTTGCAAAAGAGCGACAAAAGTAAAGAGGAACTACCCCTCTTTTTAGATTTGCTCATCCTTTGGCTGCGCGATATCCTGTATTTGCAAGTAGGCAGGCATGCCCATCTCATTAACAGCGACCAACAGGATGTGCTGCAAGGACAAGCACTGGTATGGACAAAAGCTGAGCTCTTGCGTGGGATAGATTTGGTCATGGAGACGAAAAATCGGATAGAGCGAAATGCCAACGCACAGTTGGCTCTTGAGCGGTTGGTTCTTCAATTCCAGGAGGGATAACCCTTGTACGAGGTTGTTGGGGTCCGCTTTAAGAAAGCGGGCAAAATATATTACTTCGACCCTGACCGACTGCCGATTGAGCAAGACTGCACCGTCATCGTTGAAACGGCGCGAGGGGTCGAATTTGGCAAGGTCGTCATTGGCAAAAAAGAAGTGGCTGAGTCTGATGTCGTATTGCCGCTGAAAAAGGTCATTCGGATGGCAGACGAGCGAGATGCAAAACAGGTGGATGAAAACAAGCAAGCCGCCAAGAATGCTTTTGCTGTATGTCAGACGAAGATCAAAGAGCACAAGCTCGATATGAAGCTGGTCGATGTGGAATACACGTTTGACCGCAACAAGATTATCTTTTATTTTACCGCTGACGGTAGGGTTGATTTCCGTGAGCTGGTAAAAGACCTCGCCTCCGTATTCCGTACCCGAATTGAGCTTCGCCAGATCGGTGTGCGTGACGAAGCCAAAATGCTCGGCGGGATCGGGCCTTGTGGCAGGTTGCTTTGCTGTTCGACGTTCCTCGGCGATTTCGAGCCTGTCTCGATCAAAATGGCCAAGGACCAAAATCTTTCGTTGAATCCAGCTAAAATCTCTGGTCTGTGTGGCCGGTTGATGTGCTGTTTAAAATACGAGAACGACAACTATGAAAGCTCGAAGGATGAGATGCCGGACGTCGGCAAATTGGTCACCACCCCGATGGGGAATGGACGAGTCGTTTCCGTAAACGTACTTGATCAATCTGTCCAAGTAGAGCTTTCAATCGACAAACGTGTCACCGAATTCGGATTGGATGAGATTGCGATAGGTCTCCCCACCTTTGAATAAAGCGTGGGGGTAGGGGAGAGGTGAGCTAGTGGACAAACGGGAAATCTTCGTCAAGATGGCGAGTATTGAAGAACGTATTGGTGACCTTTATAAAGAAATTGGTGAACTGAAAGACGTCATCGTTGTTTTGATGGAGGAAAACGCCCAATTACTCGTTGAAAACCAGCACCTTCGCACCCGACTAGACAGGAAAAAGACCGGCTCCCAAGCAAAACAAAAGGGAACAAGCCCTGTCGCGAAGGAAAAAGCCAAAAAGGCAGTGGTTGGAGAAGGATATGACAATCTCGCTCGTTTGTACGCGGAAGGATTTCATATCTGCAATGTGCATTTCGGCAGCCTGCGAAAAGAAGGGGATTGCCTGTTCTGTCTCTCATTCCTGAGCGGCGGCCCTCAAAAATAAGCGGTGAGTAACCAGCACCACATGAAAAAGCGACCTGGGCCACGTGTCAGGTCGCTTTTTTCCGGATAGGAATAATAAGACAAGAACAAAAGGGAGTACGAGCCGTAGATGGAACCTGTCACCAACGTGCCGCTTTACGAAACCGAGCGCATCGATGATTTATTGACACATGAAATGAAAATAATCCAAAGCCACGAAGTTTTTTGCTTCTCGATGGACGCGGTTCTTTTGGCGCGATTCGCATCGGTGCCAAAGCGCGGAAAAGTATTGGATATGTGCACGGGCAATGGAGCTATACCGCTCATTATGACCACGCGTACGCCAGAAGCCAGTTTTGATGGGATCGAAATTCAAGATCGTTTGTTCAGTATGGCAAGCCGCAATGTGACATTGAATGGTTTGAACGAACGAATTACGATGCATCATGGCGATGTGAAGGATGCGGTGTCGTTGTTTGGGCACGGGAATTTCGATTTGATCACGTGCAATCCGCCGTATATGCCTGCGACCAGTGGGGAGAAAAACATCAGCGAGCACTTTGCGATCGCCCGTCATGAGATTATGCTGTCCTTGGAGGATGTCATTCGCGTGGGGAGCCAGTTGCTAAAAAACGGCGGGAAGCTGGCGCTCGTGCATCGATCCACACGTTTGATTGACATCGTTTCGCTTATGCGCCAATATGGCATCGAGCCGAAACGGATGCGTCTGGTTTATCCGCGTAGGGAAGCAGAGCCGAATATGGTTCTGATCGAGGGAATAAGGGGTGGAAAGCCGGAGCTGAGAATTCAGCCGCCGCTGATTGTGTATGAAAATGGAGAGCAATACTGTGAAGAACTACAGGAAATCTATTATGGCAGACGAGATTCCCTCGAGTAAGAGTCACTATGTCTACATCCTCTCCTGTGCGGATGGGACACTCTACACCGGATATACGACAGAGCTGATCCGTCGCTTGGCTGCTCATAATGAAGGAAAAGGTGCCAAGTACACGAGAGGACGCGGGCCAGTGGAGTTGCTCTATTGGGAAGAAGGAGCAGATCGTTCCTGGGGTCTCAAGCGTGAAGAGAGCATCAAACGATTAACGCGCAAGAAAAAAGAAGAATTGATTGGAGGGGCCTCCGAATGAATGTGCAACGCAGTTTTGCGTCAGAAGAAGCAGGAGTCCTTTATTTGGTGGCTACACCCATTGGCAATCTCGATGATATCACGGTGCGGTGTCTAAATACGTTGCGTGAAGTCGATGTCATCGCGTGTGAAGATACGCGCCAGACGAGAAAGCTGCTGAATCATTTTCAAATCGAAAAACGTACGGTCAGCTATCACGAGCATAATAAAGAAGCAAGTGGAAATGGGCTGTTGCAGTGGCTTGCCGAGGGCAAGAAAATTGCCTTGGTAAGCGACGCTGGCTTGCCAGCAATTTCCGACCCGGGTGCTGAGCTAGTACGAGATGCGACCGCAGCGGGATTTTCTGTCATCCCCGTTCCAGGTGCCAATGCGGCATTGACAGCTTTGATTGCTTCTGGTCTTCCTACAGATCGCTTCCTATTTTGCGGATTTATGGGACGCGAAAACAAAGAAAGACGCGAAGAGCTGGAACGACTGAAGCGATATCCAGAAACGCTGATTTTTTATGAAGCTCCCCATCGAGTGGAAAAGACGCTTGCTGCCATGCGGGAAGCGTGGGGGAATCGGCGAGCTGTCCTGGCGAGAGAGCTGACAAAGCGCTACGAAGAATTTGCGCGCGGGACATTGGATGAGCTGCTGGAATGGCTCAGAAGCGGCGAGGTGCGCGGTGAGTTTTGTGTCATTGTCGAAGGGAACACAGGGCCGTTGGAAGCGGAAGTCGATGATACATGGTGGCAATCGCTGAGTATCGTGGAGCACGTGGATCATTACTGTGCACAAGGCATGGGGAAAAAGGAAGCCATCAAGCAAGCAGCCGATGATCGAAACGTATCCAAACGAGATGTTTACAACGAATATCATCGTGAATAGAAGGTAAGGAATGAGCGAAGCTGGCCGATACGGTCGGCTTTTTTCTTTTCGTCATCTCGACGGGTACGTGAATACGATGGTAAGGGGCGCTGCCGGTGCTTTCGGAAGGAATGGAAGGGGGATCAGCAGTGAGTATTCGTGATTCTCGTTTTATTGTGAATACAGACGAAAAAGACGATCACTTCATATTTACGCTGCCGGTTACATGGAACAGTAGACCGTACGAATATGCATGGGCCAAACAGTTTGCCAATCCGAATGACGTTGTGCTTGATTCGGCAAGCGGGATATGCCACCCATTCAAATTTTATTTGGCTGATCATTGTCGAGAAGTACACGCTTGTGATCTCGATAATCGGATACTATCTAAGGAAGCGATCTATCAAGATATTGTGGACGTATTTGGGAAAAGGGTAGCAGACAGCTTGCCTGCGCATTATTTTGACGGTATTCATTATTGTCGAGCCAATTTGACCTACTTGCCATACTCGAATCAAAAGTTTGATACTGTATTTTGCATCTCTGTTCTCGAGCATCTCGAAGACCCGATTATGATGCAAGCATTTCGCGAATTTCACAGAGTGTTAAAAGACGATGGGCAGCTCGTACTCACTTTTGATTACCCACTGATCAATTTAGCTCGACTGCAACAAGTTTTGACAGAGGTTGGGCTACAGTTTTCTGGCGATGTAT
This sequence comes from Brevibacillus sp. DP1.3A, assembly GCF_013284245.2. Taxonomy (NCBI): domain Bacteria; kingdom Bacillati; phylum Bacillota; class Bacilli; order Caryophanales; family Paenibacillaceae; genus Brevibacillus; species Brevibacillus sp. DP1.3A. The sequence continues at coordinate 96,954 of NZ_CP085876.1, forward strand.
CCTTTGAAATGCCAGCAGATGTGGTCTATTCTGATTTGTATGCGCCTAGGCTGTTCTTCTTCCGAGCGCTGTTGAAGAAAAAATAGCAAACAAATAGCCTTTGTGAGGCTCGTCCCACAAAGGCATGTTTATGTAATCAAATGATATTAGCGTTTAACAGGCATTTCTGTCAGGCAATCTTGGCACACAATTTTACCTTTAAAGTGAGATACTTTGTCAGCGTTTCCACAGAAGATACATGCAGGCTCATACTTTTTCAGGATGATGCGCTCTCCGTCAACGTAGATTTCCAAAGCATCTTTCTCAGCGATACCCAGAGTGCGGCGCAATTCGATTGGAATAACAACACGACCCAATTCATCTACTTTGCGAACGATACCGGTTGATTTCATCATAGTTAAAATCTCCTCCCAAAATCTGTATATGTCGATGCTATTGTTATACGCTCATCATTTATCGTCAATATTCGACATTTTCTGTTGGAATAATCATACCAGCCATTCCCAAAGGTGTCAACATGATTTTGACAATTCCTTGAAAAGTAAAATGTTTTTTCAAATCGAAAACGCTGTTATATCGGTGTTTCTCAAAGTGTTGGAAGCGATATGGAAGTTTTTATGGATAAAATTTACTGGAAGAATTGGGTGTCGAATAAGTCGACGAATGTCGAATCCCAACATGTCGATTCGACAAAAACTCCAAGTTTTCTCTTTTCTTCTTGTATTTTGTAAAGTTGGTGTGAAGCGAGCGATAAAATTCCTCAGGAAAATGGGCTTGCCGAGGATGTTTACAAAACAGGTTGGTCGTGTACAATAGAGGATAAATAAAGCAAATGATAGCAAACGACCATGATGGGAAGAGTAAGCCGATCATTCTTATTTCAGAGAGCCGGGGTAGCTGAGAACCGGTATAAGTGAGCAAGCTGAACATGGACCCTGAGTCTTGCAGATGAACAGTGACGGCATAGACCGTACCAAGTAGTTTGTGACGTAAGCCCACGTTACGGGTAGAGTCATGTTTTGACTCACCAAGTCCGTTTTCCGTGAGGGGACGGAGTGTTTGGGTGGTACCGCGAGATAGAGCTCGCCCCAATTTTTTTGGGGTGGGCTTTTCCTTATTTTAATAAACGTAAACAGGAGGGGAATAGTTGCAATGAAACCTACTTATTACATCACAACACCGATCTACTATCCAAGTAACAAACTCCATATCGGTAACGCCTACACCACAATCGCGTGTGATGCATTAGCTCGTTATAAGCGTTTGCGCGGCTATGATGTGTATTATCTGACAGGGACAGATGAGCATGGACAAAAGCTCCAAGAGCGTGCAGCCGAAGAAGGCAAACAACCGCTCGAATTCATTGACCCGATTGTCGATTGGGTAAAGGATCTGTGGCAAAAGCTGGACATCTCTTATGACGATTTCATCCGTACCACAGAGCCTCGTCATAAAGAGGTCGTACAAAAAGTGTTCCAACGCCTGCTCGACCAAGGTGATATTTATTTGGGCGAGTACGAGGGCTTCTATTGTGTACCTTGCGAGGCTTTCTGGACAGAAACCCAAGCGAAAACGGACAACGGGTATGCTTGCCCAGACTGTGGTCGCGAAGTGAAAAAAGTGAAGGAGAAAAACTACTTCTTCCGCATGTCCAAGTATCAGGACAGACTGCTTGCGCACATCGAAGCAAACCCTGAATTTATTCAACCGGAGAGCCGCCGCAACGAAATGATCAACAACTTCCTGAAGCCAGGTCTCCAGGATTTGTCCGTATCCCGCAGTACATTTGACTGGGGAATCAAGGTGCCAAGCGATCCAGAGCACGTTATTTACGTATGGATCGATGCATTGACGAACTATATTTCTGCTCTCGGCTATTTGTCCGAGGACGACAGCAAATACCGTAACTTCTGGCCAGCCAATGTTCATATGGTTGGAAAAGACATTTTGCGCTTCCATACGATCTACTGGCCAATCCTGTTGATGGCACTGGATATCCCGTTGCCAAAACAAATTTTTGGTCATGGCTGGCTTCTGATGCCGGATGGAAAAATGTCAAAATCCAAGGGCAATGTCATTGACCCGAAGGTTTTGATCGACCGTTACGGTTCTGACGGCGTTCGCTACTTCCTGCTTCGTGAAATCAACTTCGGTCAGGATGGCATCTTCACGCCAGAATCGTTCGTACAGCGTCTGAACTACGACTTGGCTAATGATATTGGAAACCTGCTGAGCCGTTCCGCTACGATGATTGAGAAATATTTCGATGGTATCGTTCCAGCTCCACAAGATGCAGGAGAGCCGGATGACAGCTTGATCGGCCTCGCGATGAAAACGAAGGCGCTGGTGGAAGAGCACGTGGAAGAAATGCGCTTCTCCAATGCACTGGCTCACATCTGGGAACTGGTGGGACGCACAAACAAATACATCGACGAGACCATGCCTTGGAATTTGGCAAAAACCGAAGAAACCAAAGGTCGTCTGGCAACCGTTATGTACAATTTGGTGGAAAGCATCCGCATTAGCTCCGTGCTGATCCAACCGTTCATGACCAAAGCACCAGCGAAAATTTGGGATCAACTGGGTATTTTGGGCAATGAAGAAGCAACCAACTGGGAATCTGCAAGTGTATGGGGTGGATTGCCTGCTGGAAGTACCGTTAGCCGCAAGGAACTGCTCTTCCCTCGTCTGGATGTCCAAGCCGAACTGGCTTTCATCGACGAATCGACAGCAGAGGCACGTCGCCAAGCGGAGGAAAACAAGAAAAAGCAAGCAGCTTTGAAAGGGGAAGCACCTGTGAGTGAAACAAACACTAACCAAACAGAAGCAGCAACGGACAAACCAGCTGATGCAAAAGAAGAAATCAGCATCGACGATTTTGGGAAAGTAGAGCTGCGCGTCGCACAGGTAGTGGAATGTGCCAAGCACCCAAATGCTGACAAACTGTTGGTTCTGCAATTGGATCTCGGCTACGAGAAGCGCCAGGTTGTTTCTGGTATCGCGAAATACTACTCCCCAGAAGATATGGTCGGCAAAAAAGTGATCCTCGTAGCCAACCTGAAGCCAGTGAAGCTTCGCGGTGAGCTGTCTCAAGGGATGATCTTGGCAGCATCGGCAGGAGATCAGTTGACACTTGCGACTGTTGACCCAAGTATGCCAAACGGAGCAATCGTGAAGTAACGAGGGCAAGGAAAGGAAGGACCCATCTTGTTATTTGAAACCCATGCTCATCTAAATGCGAAGGAATTCGATGAAGATCGTGCAGAGGTCATTGCTCGTGCGCAAGAAAATGGCGTCAGTACGATTGTGAACATTGGATTCAACGCTGAAACAATTCCAAGCTGCATGGATTTGGCTCATGCGTATGACTTTATTTACGCTGTCATCGGTTGGCATCCACAAGACGCCAAGGACATGACAGACGAACACCTAGAATGGATCGAGGAACTCAGTCGTGATCCGAAAGTAGTGGGATTGGGTGAAATGGGCTTGGACTACTACTGGGATACGTCGCCGCGTGATGTGCAGGCAGAGGTATTCCGCAAGCAGATTCGTCTGGCTCGCAAGCTCGACATGCCGATCATCATCCACAATCGCGATGCGCACCAAGACGTTTTGACGATCCTGAAGGAAGAGAAGGCAGCAGATGTTGGCGGCATCATGCACTGCTTCTCTGGCAGCTGGGAAACAGCGAAGCAGGCACTCGATATGAATTTTTATATTTCGTTCGGTGGTCCGCTAACATTCAAAAATGCCAAGCAGCCAAAAGAAGTAGCAGCGAAGGTACCGCTAGACAAGCTGTTGATAGAGACAGATTGCCCGTATCTCACTCCGCATCCTTTCCGTGGAAAGCGAAATGAGAGTGGATATGTGCGTTATGTCTGTGAGGAAATGGCGAACATTCATGGTTTGTCTTACGAGGAAATGGCACAAATTACCGCAGACAACGCTAGACGTCTTTTTCGCATGAACGGTTAATAAAAACGGGAAATCACGATTCATCACGTGATTTCCCGTTTTTTTGTGTCAGTTAACCGGGTTCTACTCCATTTTGTCGACGCATACGATGAACAATGTGTCGAACGATTATTGTCCATCCGACATGGTTTCTCGACAGGTTTCTGCTACCATTCGCCATGCATATTTTGCTAGTCTGGTACCATTATCGCTTCAGCCAAAAGGGAGGGTAAATTTGACAAAGCCGGGAAAGTGAAATACAATCAAAGCCGACCTTGTGAAGTACCGGCCACTTCCAGAATATTAGTGCAATTACATCGACCCTTACCTGGCTAGACAAGAAGAGCCTTGTGCTTTTCTAGGAAAAGGAGTGTGGGAAATGGAGTTACGCGCGATATGGGAAAGGTATAAGAATCGTGGGCTAGTCATGTTTGGCTGCCTTGCTCTTGTGCTCGTTCCCATGATTGGCTATTTCTCTGCCCAGGCTACTCAGCCAAAACAGGTCACTTTTTCGTTGGACGGAGAAAGCAAGACGGTCGCTACAAAAGCCAAGACCGTTGAGCAGTTCTTAACCGAGAGGAACATTACGGTAACGGAAAAGGATTCCCTTCAACCGACACCTGAGACGAAGCTATCAGACGGAGCACTCATTACTTTATATACGACCTGGTCCATACCAGTCCAGGTTGACGGGCAGAAAAAAACGATAGAGACACTTAGTCGTGATGTTGCTGGTGCGTTGAAGGACGGCGGCATCGTGCTAGGTGAGAAGGACCGGGTAGAACCGGCATTGACCGCTACACTTACCAAGGACTCCTCGATCAGCGTAAAGCGGGTTGTTGAGAAAATGGTAAAAGTCGATGAGCGAGTCACCTTTCAAGAAATACGCAAAAATGATCCAGCGCTGGAAAAAGGTAAGACCCGCGTATTACAGAGCGGGCAAGAAGGTAAGGCAATTGCACACTATAAGCTAGTCATGGAAGATGGAAAAGAAGTCTCCCGTGATCTGGTCAAAAGAGATGTACTTGTACCGAAGAAAGATAATGTCGTAGCCATGGGTACCGCAATCCCAATGTTGCAGAAAAAGGGTCAACCAGATCGGGTCCTGGTTGCTTCTGCAGCGGGTCCGGTCTCGCGTGGTGGAAAAGTGTTTAGGCCGAAAAAAGTACTGAACGGGGTTACCCTGACTGCATATACTCCTTCGGGAGGTGGCAAACACCCAAGCTCTCCGGGATATGGACGCACATCGACAGGGGTAAAAGCCAAGGCAGGTCACACCATCGCTGTAGATCCTAAAGTCATTCCGTATGGATGGTGGGTGTACATTGAAGGTATTGGGTATCGTCGAGCTGAAGATACGGGTGGAGCCATGAAAGGTGGCAAAATCGACGTATTCGTAGGCACGGAGTCCGAGGCGAGGAAATTCGGTCGCAAGCGAAACAAAACTGTATATATCATTGGACCACAGAAGCCTTAGGACAGGAGCGATTGCTCCTGTTCTTCTGTTTCCTCCAAGGTTATTGTGATAAGCTGTTTGTTAGTTAGACGATCCTGTTTTACCAAATGTTTCATGTATTTTTTGCTTGAGGTACGGTTTTTTTTGGAACACTAGTATCGTACCGACTTTGTACGAAAGTGGGAGCACATGATGAAGATCAAGGAAGTCATCGTGGTGGAAGGTCGAGACGATACCGCAACAATCAAGCGTGCGGTTAATGCCGATACGATTGAAACTGGCGGTTCTGCCATTCATAAAAGAACGATTGAAAAAATCAGGCTGGCGCAACAAAAACGCGGTGTTATTATTTTTACAGACCCCGATTATCAAGGGGAGCGCATCCGAAAAATTATCAGCAAGTCAGTTCCAGGCTGCAAGCATGCATTTATTACCCAAGAGGACGGGACCAAAAAGGGCGACATCGGCGTCGAGAATGCGACACCTGATGTGATTATTCGTGCGCTCTCAGAAGTACGTACCGAAATGGCGGAAACGGCTGGAGAGATTACCTCTGACGATCTGTTGGAAAATGGCCTGACGTCCGGAGTAGATGCCAAAGAACGCAGAATTAAGCTGGGAGAAGCATTGGGGATCGGATACGCCAACGCCAAGCAAATGCTGCAGCGGCTCAATGCCTTCCAAATTAGTCGAGAAGAATTCGAAGCGGCCATTACGGCCATCAACAAAGAGAGGGAGTAAGCCATGACCCAAATAGCGGGCAAGGATATTGCCACACCTACGCGCACAAAAGAAATATTGGAGAAGTACGGCTTTTCTTTTAAGAAGAGTCTGGGCCAGAACTTCCTAATAGACACCAATATTTTACATAACATTGTTTCAGAGGCAGACCTTACCAAGGACAAGGGAGCGATTGAAATTGGGCCCGGTATCGGTGCGCTGACGGAGCAATTGGGACGAGCAGCCAAAAAAGTGATGGCGATCGAAATCGACCAGCGTCTTTTACCTATTTTGCAGGACACGCTGTCACCCTATGAAAATATTGAAGTTGTTCATGGGGACGTACTGGAGCTGGATTTGAAGAAGTTAATAGAAGAAAAGATGACAGGAGTGGAAAAGCTGAGCGTAGTGGCGAATCTGCCTTACTATGTGACGACACCAATCCTGATGAAGCTGCTAGAAGAGAGATTGCCTCTCGAAAACATCGTGGTCATGATTCAAAAGGAAGTGGCAGAGAGAATTGCAGCCAAACCAGGAACGAAAGACTATGGCTCTCTTTCAGTCGCAGCTCAATTCTATGCAGACACAGAAGTAGCGATGATTGTGCCTGCAAGTGTGTTCATTCCGCGTCCGAATGTCGACTCGGCAGTGATTCGCTTAAAGGTAAGAGATCGTCCGCCAGTGGATGTAGACGACCAGGATGTGTTTTTCCGGGTGGTACGCAGCTCGTTTGCACAGCGCCGTAAGACGTTGTTGAACAACCTAATGAACGGACTGTTTCCTAAAACCCAAAAGGATGAAGTAATACAGATGCTCACTGACATCGGGATCGATCCGACTCGGCGTGGTGAAACACTCAGTTTGGACGAATTTGCCCGCCTAGCGAACGAAGGTATGCGCCGCGGACTGATTACGTAAATCGTGTAGACAACCCCCTTATTTTTGGGCGAGATCACCCAAGAATGGGGGTTTTTGTGTATTTATGCCCTTTATGCATATCTTTTGACAAATATCTACGTTTTTTATGAAAAAAACCCCGTTGACAAAATATCTGCCGGGTTGCTATAATTTTTTATTTCTTTGACAAAATATAAGTGAGCTGTTATAATAGATGTAAGCGAGGTGGATGGAACAATGGCAAGAAACGCGTTACTTGACATTAAACGTAGTTTAGACGGACACATTGGTGAGCGCATCCTGCTGAAGGCTAATGGCGGTCGCCGCAAAACCGTTGAACGTAGTGGCATCCTCGAAGAAACTTACCCATCTGTGTTTGTGGTAAAGCTGGATGACGACCAACTCTTTGAGCGGGTATCTTACAGCTATGCTGACATCTTGACGGAAACAGTAGAATTGACGGTGTGCCGCGAAAACGAGCACATCCGCATCACATTTGTACAACAGTAGAGCCCTTTTGGGTTCTACTGTTTTGTTTTTTATATCGAAAAGCTCTGAACATTTGGTTGAGGCAATAAAAAGAGCGGCATGGAGCACACTAAGCCTGTCAACGAGAAGGAGGGTGCTATGGGTCGCAGACGAGGAATGATGTCAGAGCAGTTTAAGATGGAGCTGGCCAAAGAGCTTGGGTTTTACGATACGGTAAAAGCCGAGGGTTGGGGAGGCATCACGACACGGGACGCGGGTAACATGGTCAAGCGCGCTGTTCAGCTTGCTGAGGAAGCATTAGCCGCTAAGCGATTGTAGCGTTTGGTTTGATCGTACTGACGTTTCTCACCATATAAACACTCGTTGACAAGGCCGGGGCATCCCGGCTTTTTTCTATAAAGAGAGCTGAATTTTCGAAATACCCATAATGATCTCGATCCTATTCTTTTTAATTGATCAAGTGGCATGGGAGAGTTTGCCTATGCTACAATAAGAGACTAGGAAATTTAGAAAGTAGGCAGAGGTGAATTACGTGCGTATCTCGGTCAAAGCTCCGGCCAAAATAAATTTGACTCTCGACGTGCTTGCCAAACGGCCGGACGGTTATCACGAAGTAGAAATGGTGATGACAACCGTAGACTTGGCAGATCGTGTGGACATGACTCTACGCGAGGATGGTGAGATAACGCTGGACTGTTCTGCCAGCTTCGTACCGGATGATATCCGTAACCACGCATATAAAGCGGCAACGCTCATGAAAGAAAAATTTCAAGTACGCCAGGGCGTACACTTGTATATCGACAAGCAAATTCCGGTTGCGGCTGGACTGGCAGGTGGCAGCAGTGATGCAGCAGCAACACTGCGCGGCTTGAACCAATTGTGGAATCTCGGGCTGACCAGAGATGAGCTGGCTAAAATCGGCGCGGAAATTGGCTCTGATGTGCCATTTTGCGTTTATGGAGGAACAGCGCTGGCGACGGGGCGTGGTGAACAGATTGCGCATCTGGGAGCGCCTGCGCCGTGCTGGGTCATTCTAGCCAAGCCGCCTATCGGAGTATCTACCCCGGATGTATACGGAAACCTGCGTGTGGCCCAGATCGATAATCATCCCGATACCAAACAAATGCTGCAAGCCATCGCGACCCAAGACTTTTCACTCATGTGCCAATCTCTTGGGAATGTGTTGGAGAACGTCACGCTCTCGCTCCATCCACAAGTAAAACAGATCAAGGATCTCATGATCGCTTCGGGGGCAGATGGTGTCCTGATGTCTGGCAGCGGCCCTACTGTGTTTGCTCTTGTGCAAAAGGAAGCGAAAGTACATCGGATTTACAACGCGTTGCGAGGTTTTGTCAAAGATGTGTTTGTTGTCCGAATGTTAGGCGCTCAAGATGGGGAAATACTTGCATAAACCCGTATGGAAATGATACATTAACAGCATAATATTCGGTTTTGGAGGAAGAGCCATGAAGAAATTGCGCAGAAGTGCACGTCTGGTTGACATGACGCAGCACTTGCTCGCCCATCCCCATACGCTGACTCCTCTCACTCTGTTCGCGGAACAATACGGCGCAGCGAAATCATCCATCAGTGAAGACTTGTCTATCATCAAAGAGGCTTTTGAAGTCCAAGGGGTAGGCTTGTTGAAAACGGTGGCGGGAGCGGCAGGCGGAGTGAAGTATATTCCACAGGTCAAAACGGAAGAGGCCCTTCACTTCATGCGCGAACTGATCGGTCAACTTGCTAATCCAGAGAGACTTTTGCCAGGTGGATACTTGTACATGTCCGACATTCTCGGAAATCCACAAACGATGGCGAAGATCGGAAAGCTCTTTGCAACCGCTTATGCGGATAAAAATGTGGATGTCGTCATGACAGTGGAAACAAAGGGGATTCCACTTGCGTATGCGACGGCTATGTTTTTGAATGTGCCTGTTGTGATTGTGCGCCGTGACAACAAGGTGACGGAAGGTTCAGTAGTGAGCATTAACTATGTATCGGGTTCCAGTAAACGAATTCAAACCATGTCACTCGCTCGCCGCGGTTTGGCTGAGCAGTCTCGCGTCCTCATTGTAGACGACTTTATGAAAGCTGGCGGGACATTGCGGGGCATGATTGATCTGTTGCAGGAATTCCGTGCAACCGTAGTAGGATGCGGCGTACTGGTAGAAACGACAGCGGATGTTTCTGAGCGTTTGGTAGATGAATATGTATCGCTTGCAAAACTGCAGGATGTAGACTTCAAGGGCAAGCAAATTGAAATAGAGCTGGGCAGTTTTTTTGAAAATAGAGGGGAGTAGATAGGTATGGCAATCTCTTTTGTTTCAACTGACAAGGCTCCTGCCGCTATTGGTCCTTACAGCCAAGCTGCAAAGGTAGGTCCATTTCTTTTTGCATCGGGTCAAATTCCGCTGCGTGCAGACGGCACTTTGGTAGAAGGTGACGTCGTGGAGCAAACCCATCAGGTTTTTTCCAACATTCAAGCGGTACTGGCAGAAGCCGGTGGCAACCTGACGAATGTAGTGAAAGCGACTGTATTCATCAAGGACATGAATGATTTTGGTCAACTGAACGAAGTGTACGGCCAATATTTTGGCGATCACAAGCCAGCTCGTTCCACTGTAGAAGTGGCACGTCTGCCGCGTGATGTAAAAGTCGAAATCGAAATCGTAGCATATATCGAATAGAAAAAAATGGAAAACAGCCTGATGCCACGCGCATTGGGCTGTTTTTGTACTTGTAGAAAATGTTTCCAAAAAATTACATATAAACATATTTATATATTTTTTCAAATATTGCATAATGATAAGCAGGAATATTTACCCAGCGGGTGGAAATAATCCTAAACGCGTTACATAGATAAAGGGAGTGAACTAGATGGAAGTAACAGACGTAAGACTTCGTCGAGTGAATACGGATGGTAGGATGAAAGCGATTGCATCCATTACAATTGACCATGAATTTGTGGTTCATGATATCCGTGTCATTGACGGAAACAATGGTATGTTTGTAGCTATGCCGAGCAAGCGTACACCAGATGGAGAATTCCGTGATATTGCACATCCGATTTCTTCGACTACCCGTGAAAAGATTCAGGCAGCAGTTCTCACAGAATACGACCGCGTAGGTCAAGAGGAAGAAAGCACTATCGAAGCTGGTGCTTAAAAAGTCCTTATACTCAAAGCACCCTGTCACTTACGGCAGGGTGCTTCGGCGTCCGTTAACCATAACACTTTTTTAGATCGTTCAAAATAATTTCTCGGTCCATTCCTTCCCCGATGAAGACAGCTACCATTTTCGGTCCGAAATTTTCAAAAGGGAACAGGAGCACCTGATTATCAGTATGTTGAAACGAGATCAGCTCGGGCTTTCCGTGGAACTGGACGTAGCCTTTTGCCCGATAGACGTTTTTGGGGAGATCGTATAGAAAGTCCTCGAATTTTTTCGCGTCTACGGGTCCGGTGAATACATAGGAAAACGTTTCGATACTATTGTAGAGAGAGGGTTGGCTTGTTTTTAGACCAAGGGATTGCTTGAGCCTGTCCATCGTGGACATTCGGCCGATGCTTTTCTGTACGGCAATGGGGCGGTTTGTCTCGTTGTCGAGCGGCCGCTCATGAGCGGTGCGTTTGACAGACAAAAGCCGGGAGACTTCTATTTCTGCCTGAACAGTAGCGTGTATGGGTGCAGTCGGATTGATTTCACTGAGCTTTTGACGGACCCGCTCTATGACATCAGGGCTGGTCAAATCGGTTTTGTTCAAAAGAAGCAGGTCTGCGTAACGCACTTGGTTTCGAATCGTTTTGACCAGAGTGGCAGTCGAGGAGAATCGAGAGTTGAGGTCGAGAAAGCGAGAGGCGTCGACAACACTAATGGTCCCTTTTAATTCCAGTCGATCATACAGCTCTGGATGGGTAATCGTATCGATGACATCAAGTGGATCGGCTACGCCAGTAGTCTCGATGAGGATTCGGTCTGGCGCAATGGTGTTCATAATATCTTTCAAGCCCTCCGTCAGCTCGCCCTTGATCGAGCAGCATATGCAACCATCGAGCATTTTTTTGACAGGAAAGCCGAAGCCTTGCAATTGTTCCCCGTCAATATCTTCCTCCCCCATTTCATTCATCAAGACGACTACTTTCTGGTCTGTGATGCGCAAATGAGTCAGCCATTTTTGCAAAAGGGTGGTTTTTCCGCTTCCTAAATACCCAGTCAGCAAGTATACCTCTGCGCTCATCTAATCCTACCTCCTTCAAATAACCCCTTTCGCCCAACAATATATCACATTTCTGTCAGAAAATTAAATGTTGTCTGGCATGTGTCTAACTACTGGCAATGCAAGGAATCAAGTATAATCCTGTATCGATTGTCTTGAAATTCACATATGAATTAGGATATAGTCATTGTGGAACTTCTACGATGGAGGGTTGACATGTCTAAGATCCATGCCGTGGTTCTGGCTGCTGGTCAGGGTACACGGATGAAATCGAAGCTGTACAAAGTCCTGCACCCTGTGTGCGGAAAGCCTATGGTTCAGCATGTAGTCGATACGATGGCGTCCATGCAGGTTCAGGATATCGTTGTCGTCGTAGGTCATGGTGCTGACGCTGTCCGCGCCAAACTAGGCGATGACATCACTTATGCACTGCAAGAAGAACAGTTGGGAACGGCACATGCCGTTTCGCAGGCAGCACCGTTTTTACAGGATAAAGAAGGAACTACGTTTCTTTTATATGGAGACGTTCCCCTCTTGTCAGCGACTACGTTGTCGGCCTTGCTGACCTATCACGAGGAGCAGCAAGCGGCTGCAACTGTACTAACCGCCGTATTACCTGATGCAACAGGTTATGGGCGTATCGTACGCAATGAGGCGGGCGAAGTATTGCGAATCGTGGAACATAAGGACGCTACTGAAGCGGAACGGGCGATCAGTGAAATTAATACGGGCATATACTGCTATGACAACCGAAAATTATGGAAAGCCTTGGCGGAAGTGAAAAATGACAACGCACAAGGCGAATACTATGTAACAGACGTTGTCGGTATTTTGCGTGATGCAGGTGAAAAGGTAGTTGGATACGAAGCGATTGACCCAGAGGAAACAATGGGTGTTAACGATCGTGTACAGCTATCGGAAGCAGAAGCCTACATGAAAAAACGTATTATGACTGGTCACATGCGAAATGGTGTGACAATCATTGATCCAGCGTCTACGTACATCGAAACTGATGTGAAGATTGAGGCAGATACCGTGATCCACCCAGGTTCTTTCCTGCGTGGACAAACAACCGTTGGAGCTGATTGTGTAATCGGACCCCAAGCGGATCTGACGAATGTGGAAGTAGCGAGTGGCGTGAACATTTCTTACTCGGTGATGGTTGATTCGAGTGTGGAAAGCGACTCATCTGTAGGGCCATTTGCTTATGTTCGACCAGGATCACAGATTGGAAGCAATGCCAAAATCGGTGATTTCGTGGAATTGAAAAATGCGAAAATTGGTGACGGTACGAAGGTTCCTCATCTCAGCTATGTAGGAGATGCGGAGATCGGAGACCGAGTCAATATTGGCTGTGGAACGATTACCGTCAACTATGATGGGGCAGTGAAGCATAAAACAACAGTAAAAGATGGAGCATTCATCGGATGCAACAGCAATCTGGTTGCGCCCGTTACAGTTGGACAAAATGCTTATGTAGCTGCAGGATCGACCATTAATGAAGATGTGCCAGATAATGCGCTTGCGATCGCACGTGAGCGTCAAGTAAATAAAATCGATTACGCGAACAAAATGCCTCGCAAGGGCAAAAAGCAATCATAAACGGGAGGTTCTTGAGAAGATCATGGCTAACTACCGCGACCCAAAACTGAAGGTATTTACGTGCAACGCAAACCCGGAACTGGCAAAAGAAATCGCCGAACACATCGGTGTACCACTCGGAAACGCACAAGTAGTGCGCTTTAGTGATGGCGAATGCCAACTCAAACTCAATGAAAGCGTTCGCGGTTGTGACGTATTTGTCATTCAGCCAACATCTGCTCCCGTTAATGAGCATCTGATGGAGCTGTTGGTCATGGTCGATGCATTGAAGCGCGCTTCGGCTAAGAGTATTAACGTGGTAATTCCTTACTACGGTTATGCTCGTCAAGATCGTAAAGCACGTGCACGCGATCCAATCACGGCCAAGCTGGTTGCGAACCTGATCGAGACAGCAGGTGCACAACGTGTGATTACGATGGATCTGCACGCAACACAAATCCAAGGCTTCTTCGATATTCCAGTTGATCATCTGCTGGGTGTGCCTATCTTGGGTAAACACTTCTCTGAAAAAGGTTTGAAAGATATCGTTGTCGTATCTCCAGACCACGGTGGAGTGACCCGTGCTCGTAAATTGGCAGAACGTCTGGAAGCGCCTATTGCCATTATTGACAAACGTCGCCCAGAACCAAACGTAGCCGAAGTAATGAACATCGTAGGTAACATCGAAGGCAAAACAGCGATCATCATCGACGATATTATCGATACCGCTGGAACGATCACATTGGCTGCTAGTGCACTTGTAGAAGCAGGCGCACGTGAAGTATATGCATGCTGCACGCACCCAGTTCTGTCTGGTCCTGCTATCGAGCGTATTGCAAACTCGAAGATCAAGGAACTGATTGTAACCAACTCGATCCCGCTGACAGAAGAACAAATTATCGATAAGATTACCGTTCTTTCCGTAGCGCCAATCATTGGTGAAGCAATCATTCGTGTTCACGAAGAGCTTTCCGTAAGTAAATTGTTCGATTAATATACAATCCCCTGTTTGGGGATTGAACTAAACCTCCGATGGACAAGCTAGTGAGGAAACTTTTACTAGCGGTCCGAAGGAGGTTTTTTTGTGGAACAATTACAGGCACAGTCTCGCGAAAAAAAGACAGGCAATGCTGTAAAGGTACTGCGCAAGGAAGGTTGGATTCCTGGTATTATGTACGGCAGCGAAGTGGGCAATAAGCCGATTCAGCTCAAAGGAAGAGAGCTGGATGCTGCCCTGCGTCACCAGGCGACGAACAAGCCATTCCGGTTGAGTGTAGACGGGGACACGCACGATGTCATGGTTTATGAGCTGCAACGGCATCCTTTGCAGGGGAACATTTTGCATGCAGATTTTAAGAAGATCAATATGAATGAAAAAATACACACGTCCGTTCCTGTCCTCATGACGGGAGATCCGGAGTTGGGTGTGGCTACCCTTGTCCGCCACAGTGTGGAAGTGACTTGCTTGCCAGGTAATATACCAGAATCGTTCCTGGTCGATGTCGACGGGTTCAATATCGGGGATGTCGTTTTGGTAGCGGATCTGACTGTCCCACCAGGAGTGGAGCTAGGGCTTGATTCCACGGAAGTGCTGATCAGTGTCCTGCCAGTTAAGGTTAAGTCCGAAGAATCGATTGATGCAGAGCAAGAAGCAGAAGCAGTGGCCGAAAAAGCAGGAACCGCTAACGAATAAAATCGTGGCATAAATAAAGAAGGGCGAGGTGATTTCATCTCTGCCCTTTTCCTTTTGTTCACGTGACCATTCGAGTACAATGGGAAGAGAGTAGGAGGGAATAAGCGTGAAAGTCATAATTGGATTGGGCAATCCCGGCAAAAAATATGAAGACACCAGACATAATGCTGGCTTTATGGCCATAGATAAGATTAGCGACAAATGGGGAATTCCTGTTACGCAAAACAAGTTTCGTGCCCTCGTGGGCGAAGGCCGAATCGAAGGCGACAAGGTGCTGCTGGTGAAGCCACAGACATACATGAATCTCTCCGGTGAGTCGGTAGCGGAAGTCCTCAAGTTTTACAAGCTGATTCCGGACGATCTCGTTGTCATCTACGACGATCTTGATTTGCCGACTGGACATCTTCGTCTGCGAGAAAAAGGCAGCGCTGGTGGGCACAACGGCATCAAGTCGATGATTCAGCATTTGGGCACACAGGAGTTTAAACGAATCAAGGTCGGAATCAGTCGTCCTGAACCAGGGCGGAGCGTCAGCGACTATGTTTTGAATACGTTTCCAGTGGCGGAAAGAGCCGACATTCAAGAAGCGGTGAGCTTGGCTGCTGATGCATGCGCCATGTGGACAAGAGAGTCGTTTTTAAAGGTCATGAACCATTACAACAGCTTGAAGAAGTAGTATGATTTCCCACCCAATCGTCCATACTAACCGATAGGAACAGTATGGGGGTGGTATGTGCATGAGCATACGCTATACATGTCGTTGCTGCGGCATGAAGATTGCAGAATTTGACGAATCGCAAGTAACAGAAGCGCAGCTCGGGTTTGATTCCTTGACCCCGGAGGAACGTGCTCTTATAATATCGAGAGAACAAAGTGGAGATACGGTCGTCAGCATCACGTGCGACTATTGCCGTGAAGCGCTGATTCAGCATCCAGAGCTTTCGCTAGTCGGAAACCCACTTCAATAAGTGGATACGCATTAGGAAGGCTTGCACTGACAAGGCCTTAGCTTGGGGAGCTAAGGCTTCTTTTCGCATGGCTGACCTGCGGTTGTTGTGAACGTAAGCGAGGGTCTGATTTTAGTTCACAGAAGAATTAGAGAGGGGATTAGTGAATGCAAGTCATCATTAACCCGATGAAACAGGACACGAACGTCGGGACAATCGTGGCTGGCTTGGAGAAGGGGCTACATGAGCAGCTTGTCTCTGGCTTAGCTGGTTCCGCACGGCAAGTATTGATGGCGTCATTGCAACAAATGTCAGATCGTCCGGTCTGCGTAGTGACGCATAACATGTACCAAGCACAAAAAGTATACGAAGATTTGATCGAGTTGGTTCCCTCTGATCAGGTGTTGCTTTATCCCGGTAATGAGCTGATTGGCTCTGAGCTTGCCATTGCCAGCCCTGAAATGCTGGCGCAGCGAATTCATGTATTCAACCGTCTGGCCCAAGGCTTTACGGGTTTTTTGGTTGCACCTTTTGCTGGCTTGCGTCGCTTGGTCGTTCCCCCGCAAGTCTGGAAGGAAGCACAAATTCAGTTATCCGTCGGTGATGAGCTCGATATCGAGTCCTTTTTACTCCGATGTATTGAGCTTGGCTATGAGCGAGTGGACATGGTCGAGCGCAAGGGAGAAATGAGTATTCGCGGCGGAATCATCGACTTGTATCCGATCGATTCGGAGTGGCCGGTGCGGATTGAGCTTTTTGATGTGGAGATCGACTCGATCCGTACATTTGACATGCTCTCCCAACGGTCATTGGAATCCGTCCAGACTTACATTCTCGGTCCGGCAAAAGAAATGATCGCTTCGACTCCGTTATTGCAGGAATCGGCTGTTCGTTTAGAACAAAAGCTGGGAGAAACCATCGCCAATTTGAAGGATGGGGCTGCCAAGGAAAAGGTCATGGAGCGAATCGGCTCTGATGCAGAGAGAATGAAGCAAGGACAGCGTTTTGCACAGCTGTATTCGTACATCTCTGTCATTTACCCGACGGGTGATACATTATTGTCCTATATGCCTTCCGATACCTTGCTGATCGTTGATGAGCCTTCCCGTGTGTTGGATACGGCAGCGCAATTGCAAAAAGAAGAAGGGGAATGGCTGACAGGACGTATCATCCAGGGCGAATATATGTCCAATCTCAGCCTGTCGCGCACGTACGACGATATCGTGTCGACGAAAAAGCGCCAGATCGTTTACCTCTCCCTATTTTTGAGACAATCACCGAAGACCCAGCCGCAAAACATCGTGAATCTGACTTGCCGCACCATGCAAAACTTCCACGGACAGATGAACGTACTGAAAACAGAACTGGCCCGTTGGAAGAAGTCCCAGGATCAGATCGTCTTTGTCGCAGCTGATTTGGAGCGTGCGAAGCGACTGGAGCGTGTCCTGCATGACTACGAAATGGAAGTGGACGTTTTAACAGATGCAGTGGAGACGGTGCCTCCGGGGCGTCCTACGATCATTTTAGGAAACCTCCAGACAGGCTTTGAGCTGCCGCTAAACAAGCTGGTTGTTATTACGGAAGGTGAAGTATTTACCGCGAAACAGCGCAAGGCACGCAAAGTTCAACAGACGATGAACAACGCGGAGCGTATCAAAAACTACCTTGAGCTCAAGCCTGGTGATTTCGTCGTCCACGTCAATCACGGGATTGGAAAATACCTTGGAATTGAAACCAAGGAAATTCTCGGAATTCATAAAGATTACCTTCATATTCAATACGCCGCAGGAGACAGTCTGTTTGTTCCGATTGATCAAATCGACCATGTGCAGAAGTACGTGGCGAGCGAAGAGGCACAGCCGAAGATATACAGCTTGGGTGGCAGCGAGTGGAAACGCGTCAAAAACAAAGTCCAGTCGTCTGTAAAGGATATCGCCGAAGATTTGATCAAGCTGTACGCAGCCCGCGAATCGGCTGTCGGTCATATATTCTCTCCCGACACGACAGAGCAGCGTGAATTTGAGTCGATGTTCCCGTATCAGGAAACACAAGACCAGCTCCGCGCGATTTCTGAAGTGAAAGCGGACATGGAGCGCAAACGTCCGATGGATCGCCTCGTTTGTGGGGACGTGGGTTACGGGAAGACAGAGGTTGCGATTCGTGCTGCCTTCAAGGCTGTCATGGATGGAAAACAGGTAGCCGTTTTGGTTCCAACTACGATTCTGGCACAGCAGCATTACGAGACGTTCCGTGAGCGTTTTGCGGAATATCCAATCCGCGTGGAGGTATTGAGTCGATTCCGTTCGCGCAAAGAGCAGAATGCCACACTAAAAGGACTGAAGGAAGGCACAGTCGATGTCGTCATCGGTACGCACCGTCTGCTTTCCAAAGACCTGACATTCCGCGAGCTCGGTCTGTTAATCGTAGACGAGGAGCAGCGCTTCGGTGTGAGCCACAAGGAAAAGCTGAAGCAGATCAAAACGAATGTGGATGTCATGACGCTGACCGCTACGCCGATTCCACGTACCCTGCACATGTCGATGCTCGGTGTGCGTGATTTGTCTGTTATCGAAACACCACCAGAAAATCGTTTTCCGGTGCAGACGTATGTGATGGATTACAGCCCTGCCCTCGTTCGCGAAGCGATTGAGCGTGAGATGGCTCGTGATGGGCAAGTGTTCTTCCTCTACAACCAAGTACAAGGAATCGAACAGATGGCGGAGCAGATTTCTATGCTCGTTCCAGATGCGCGTATCGCTGTAGCGCATGGGCAGATGAACGAGAGCGAGCTGGAAGGCGTCATTCTCGACTTTTTGGAAGGGAATTTTGACGTATTGGTCAGCACGACGATCATTGAGACCGGGGTGGACATCCCGAACGTCAATACGCTGATTATTTACAATGCAGATAAAATGGGCTTGTCCCAGCTGTATCAGCTGCGTGGACGTGTAGGTCGTTCCAATCGAATTGCGTACGCTTACTTTACGTATCAACGGGACAAGGTGCTGACAGAGGTAGCGGAAAAACGTCTGCAAGCCATCAAGGAATTTACCGAGCTCGGCTCTGGTTTCAAGATCGCGATGCGAGACTTGTCTATTCGTGGAGCGGGTAATTTGCTGGGCGCCGAGCAGCATGGTTTTATTAATACGGTCGGATTCGACTTGTACAGCCAAATGCTGAAAGAGGCCATTGATGAGCTGAAGGGCGAAGTCAAACACGAAATTGTCACACCTGTGGAGATCAATCTGCAACTGGATGCTTATATTCCGTCGATGTACATTACGGACAGCCGACAAAAAATCGAGATGTACAAAAAGTTTGTCGCGGTGTCTACCTTGGAAGACGTCGACGATTTGGCAGAGGAGCTGCTGGACCGTTTTGGACCAGTTCCGAAGCCAGTTGATAATCTGTTGACCATTTCCCGTATGCGTGTGTATGCCTTGGAGCACCACATCACCGAAATTAGCCAAAAGAATCCAGACGAGATTAAATTGTTCCTGCACCCTAGTCAGAACAACAACATCGATGGTGGAGCCTTGTTTGCGCTTACCAGCAACTGGAGCAAGAGGGTTGGGCTGTCGGGTGGACAACAGATCACGATTGCTGTTAAAGTAAAGGGGTTAAAAGAAGATGAGGGCGTGCAGTTGGTTGAAAAGCTGCTGCGTCAATTTCACCAGGTGCGAAGAGACACCGGTACGGAGAGCCCTGTGTCCTAACTGACAAAATGGGCTTGCCCGGGAAGGGAGAACCTTATTTATGAAACGTTCTGTAGCGATTCTATCTTCGGCTGTTCTGGTCGTGGCACTCATGACTGGTTGCGGCGGAAAAGCAGAAGAAGCGAAACAAGATTCAAAAACTCCAGCGAATCAGACAGATGGCGGCAATCAAGCTGCTAATGATCCTTTGGTACAATTCCCTAAACTCACTCTGCCTTACGCAGCAGACCAGAAAGCGGTCATTGTGGAGTATCAAGGAGGAACTGTAACAGGAAATGAGTTCGAAGAGTTCCTGCGTGTCATTAACTTCATGAACCCACAACAAGGCACTATGATTGAAATGGCTGATAGCAACTCACTGAAAGCTTTTGCGCGTGAGTATACAGCTACCAAGGTTTTGGCTAGCCGTTCTGACGATGCTATGAAAAAAGAGTCCAAAGAACTCGCTGAGAAAACCTTCGAGAAAATCAAAACGCAGTACATGGGCTTTTTGGGCAAGGATGAAGCTCAATTCAACAAGCTCATGGAAGGCCAAGGCGTAACCAAGGACATGATCGTAAATCAGATGGACCTGATCAACCAGTCCATCAATGTGATGAAAAAGAATATCGACGATGCTACGCTGAAGCAAACCTATGATCAAATGGACAAAGCTTCCCGTACCGTTGCTTCTGTTCGCCACATCCTGATCTCTACCGAAAAGCGCAAACCAGAAGAGGCGTTGAAAATCTCCAATGACTTGGTAGCGCGCTTGAAAAAGGGTGAAGACTTCGCGAAGCTGGCAACAGAATTCACAGATGACCCAGGTAGCAAGCAGTCTGGCGGCTTGTACGAAAATGCGGATGTAACGCAATGGGTACCAGAATTTAAAGAAGCATCCCTGACGCAAAAAGTCGGTGAAGTTGGCCCGCCAGTAAAAACTGATTTTGGTTACCATATTATTAAGGTCGAGAATCGCAAAGAAAAGACCTTTGATGAGATGAAGGAACAGCTCCGCGCGAGTTCTTTGGAGAAAGCCTACGATGCTTTCGCCAAGAACGAGCTGGACAAGCTCATTACGAAATTCAACATCCCGCAGTCCAAAAATGACGCTCCGGCGAAGAAATAAGAAGTCAGAAGAAAAACAGGGAATTCGTTTCCCTGTTTTTTCGTTTTCTCGCATATTCTTCAAGCATGGGCAAATACTATTATCACTCGCTACCGCCCGGGGGAGAGTAATTGAGGTAACTGGTAAAAATTGATACCATCACCTATAGTTAAAATTAGAATTTGAGGAAAAAATACAACTAACCAACCACCATCTATTCACTACCCACTTCTCAGGGAAAGCGAGGCAACAAGACATGAAAGCAACTGGTATCGTTCGTCGAATTGACGACCTCGGTAGGGTCGTGATTCCTAAGGAGATTCGTCGTACACTGCGCATTCGTGAGGGCGACCCGCTTGAGATTTTTGTGGATCGTGACGGAGAAGTCATTCTCAAAAAGTATTCACCGATTGGAGAATTGGGTGATTTTGCAAAAGAGTACGCGGACTCTTTGTATGAAAGCATGAATCATACCGTACTGATTTCAGACAGGGATACTGTCATTGCTGTGGCGGGGGCCTCCAAAAAGGAATACTTGGAGAAACCAATTGGTAGTATTGTTGAGAAATGCTTGGAGGAAAGAAAGACCCGACTGGAGAAAAACGCAGGCTCTTATGAAATTTGTCGTGATTTGAACGAGACGATGGGCTCGTTCGTCATCGCACCGATTGTTGCAGGAGGAGATCCAATCGGGTCCGTGATCCTCCTCAACAAAAACGAGTCAACGAAGATGAGTGATTTGGAGATCAAAATGTCGGAAACAGCGGCCGGTTTCCTGGCAAAGCAGATGGAGCAATAGCATAGGATTTTCAAAAACAGCCTCGTACCCCGGGGCTGTTTTTCTTGTGCCTATGGCCTTGTGGTATAATGAACGAAGTTTTAGGTTGGAGAGGAGAAATTTCACGCACATGGCTCAAGAAAAGGCTTCCGTTCAATTTGTGAAAGGCGCGGCGATACTTGGAATTGCCGGTCTTGTCTCCAAGCTGTTAGGCGCTGTATACCGCATCCCATACCAAAACATTGCCGGAGATATCGGCTTGTACGTATATATGCAAGTATACCCGCTGTACACCGCGTTGTTGATTCTAGCGACGGCGGGTTTCCCCATTGCCATCTCCAAGATCGTCTCAGAGCGCATCGCTGTCGGGGATGCGATCGGGGCGCGCAGGGCGTTTCGAGTAGCCAGTATATCGCTGGTCGTTCTCGGGATCTTTTTCTTCTTACTGTTATATGGAGGGGCACCTATGATTGCCCGTATGATGGGTGATGAGCATTTGATTACCCCGCTCCGAGCAGTAGCTTGGTCACTGCCATTGGTGCCGATGGTTGCGATCTTGCGCGGCTATTTTCAAGGGCATCAAAATATGATGCCGACCGGTGTCTCTCAGGTTGCTGAGCAGTTCATTCGCGTGATTTTCATTCTGGTTGCTGCATTCTGGGCGATGAACGTGTATCAGGACCCTTACCTGGCTGGTACAGGTGCCGTTTTTGCTGCTTTTCCAGGTGCCATTGCTGCTATTCTCGTCTTGCTTTGGTATTGGAGAGCGGACAAGAAGATGGGGCAGATGTCCATCAGTCACGTACAGCAATCGGCAGCGCAATCGTGGACCAATCGTCAAATATTACGTCATCTCTTGACCTACGCCGTTCCGATTTGTATGGGCGCACTGGTTCTGCCGCTTGTACCACTTGTAGACTCGATGACCGTCGTCAATATGCTGCAATGGAGCGGGACCCCGGAGGACATGGCCAAGCTATTGAAGGGTGCATTTGACCGTGGTCAGCCACTCATTCAGTTTGGTACGTTTTTCGCCACGTCCTTGTCGCTAGCATTAGTGCCTGCAATCAGTGAAGCTGTTGCCCAGCGTCAGCATCAATTGATCTCTCATCGTTCCGAAATCGCGATTCGACTCACCTTCCTGTTGGGATTGCCTGCTTCCTTTGGACTTGCTCTGTTGGCGGAGCCGATCAACGTTATGCTCTACGGAGACAGCAACGGTACCGAGGCCCTCGCCGTACAGTCCTTCACGATTATTTTCGCCACAGTGAGTATTGCCAGCGCGGGGATTTTGCAAGGCTTGGGACGCGTAATGCGACCCGCCCGTAACCTGTTTATTGGTGTATTGGTGAAGCTCATCCTCAATCTGGCGCTCGTTCCGTTCTGGGGTATTTCTGGTGCAGCAGTGGCCACTGTTTTAGCTTATTTGGTCGCCATGGGACTGAACGTTCTTGCGGTAATCAAATACACGGGAGCAAATATTGGATTCCGCCAAACGGTGAAAAAGCCATTTGTGTCCGTCGTGGTGATGTCGATTGTCGTGCTGATTGTGGAGTGGCTCGCTAATACAGTGCTCGGTGGTGCCGGACTTTCAAATCGCTTGTTCTATACGCTGGTAGGCTTGATGGCTGTCGGTTCAGGAGCATTGGTCTATTTGCTGGCGCTTTTGAAAACGGGTGGACTTACGAGAAACGATATTCAATTTTTGCCAAAAGGAAAGCGAATTGCTTCGCTGTTAACGAAATATAAGCTCCTCCCAGCGGAGAAAGCAAGAATGAACGAAAAGGAGGCGTGACGAGTGGAAATGAAGAATAAGAACATTACCGTAGTCGGTCTTGGTGCCGGAGATTTGGACCAGCTCCCTTATGGCATCTATCGTACGCTTAAAGCTGCTAAACAGCTGTATTTGCGCACGAAAGAGCATCCGGTCGTAGCCGAGTTGATCGCAGAAGGCATCGCGATTGAGTCCTTTGATGATGTATATGAGCAGCACGATACGTTTTCCGATGTGTACACCGATATCGTGGAGCGGCTTTTTTCACGGGTAAACGAAGCAGGCAGTCTTGTCTATGCCGTGCCAGGTCATCCTTTGGTAGCAGAACGTACCGTGCAGCTGTTGTTGGCAGAGGGACCAAAACGTGGAGTAAAGATCGAAATTGGCGGTGGACAGAGCTTTATCGATCCGTTGTTTGCCCGCCTACATATCGACCCGATCGAGGGATTCTCTTTGCTGGATGGGACGGCGCTCGCTGCTCATCAAGTATCACCGGGTCTGCATACGATTATCGCGCAAGTGTACGATGCCTTTGTGGCTTCTGATGTAAAGCTGACCTTGATGGAAGTGCTGCCGGACGATTACGAGGTGACGGTAGCGACAGCTGTAGGGGTAGCCGGGCAAGAAATCATTGAGACAGTGCCGTTGTATGAACTGGACAGACTCGATCATTTCGGGAATTTGTCCCTGGTGTATGTACCGCCAACGAAGGACGAGAAGGTATCGTACCGCCAATTCTCCTACTTGAAGGAGATCGTGGCGATCCTGCGAAGTCCGGATGGATGCCCGTGGGATCGCGAGCAAACACATCAAAGCATCCGCAAAAACTTGATTGAAGAGACGTACGAGGTTTTGGAGACGATCGACGACGATGATCCAGATGCGATGTGTGAGGAACTGGGTGATTTGTTAATGCAAATCATGCTGCATTCGCAGATGGCAGCCGAAGATGGATATTTTTCGGTAGATGATGTTGTCGCGACGTTGAATGAAAAGCTGGTTCGCCGCCACCCGCATGTATTCGGGGAAAAGAGCGCGAATGATTCCGAGGAAGCGCTGGCGAATTGGCAGGAGATCAAAGCACAGGAAAAAGCAGCAAAAGGCATCGATGTAACGGTTCAATCACAGTTGGCGGGAATACCGCGTGACTTGCCAGCATTGATGTATGCGTACAAGCTACAGAAAAAAGCAGCCCAAGTCGGCTTTGACTGGGACGATATTGCAGACGTGTACAAAAAGGTAGAAGAGGAGTACCGCGAGCTGCAAGAAGCATCAGAGGAAGAACGCGCTGGCGAATTGGGTGATTTGTTTTTCGCGGTGGTCAATCTGGCGCGCTTCCTGAAGCTCGATCCGGAGGAAGCCCTCGCCTTGACCAACAACAAGTTCAAGAAGCGCTTTTCCTATATTGAAGGCAAGCTGCAAAAGGCAGGTCGTACCTTTGAGCAGACAGACCTGCAAGAGATGGACAAATGGTGGGAGGAAGCCAAGTATGAGACTCGATAAATATTTGAAAGTGTCTCGATTGATCAAGCGGCGCACGCTCGCTAAAGAAGTGTGCGACAAACAGCGTGTAGAAATCAACGATCGCCCTGCAAAGGCGTCCAGTAACGTGAAAATCGGCGACAAGCTGGCGATCCGTTTCGGACAAAAAATCGTGTCGGTAAAAGTAGAGGACATCAAGGAAAACCCGCGCAAGGAAGAAGCGGCTTCGCTGTATTCCGTCATTGGCGAAGTTCCCGTTCCGCGTGATGAAAAAGAAGAAGACGCCTACCTCAAAGGGTAATGTGCGCGCAAAAAGAGACTGCCGAGAGGGCAGTCTTTTTTTAGGCTTTTTTCCCAATCAAAGGATATAATGAGAGTACCTGAAGGCATTTCCGAAGGGATGTGTGCTGTATGCAACAAAACGGAGTTCGAACAGGCTACTTTTTGTCCATTTCGCTTCTGCTATCATCTATCCTGTACTTTTTTGCCTCAAACTGGCCGCTTATGGTCAGGGAGCAAAAGATCGGCGTCAGTGTAGCAATCCTCGTTCTTTTTTATTTATTGTCCTATGGACTGCGTTTCATCAAACGACATACGTTTTTGAGCAATTGGCTTCTGGTGGCTGGAGGCTTGGCTTTTGGCATCAGTGTGGCTTTGTTGGGGCAAATATACAATAGTCATGCCGATAGCTATATGCTGTTCGTCGTATGGCTCATTCCGAATTTGCTGTTCGCGATTTTGACGCGGTATCAGCCATTCTATGTCATCAGCTATGTCCTTGCTCATTTGGCGATTTATTTCTTTCTCCATCCATCCGTCATTCGTGTAGCGCGTGAAGACGAGTGGTGGTTCATGATGTTTTGGTTGATTGCCTTGGGAAATATCATCTTGTTCTGGCTAACCTCTACGGGGAAATTGCGTTCCAAGCCGATTTACTACTTATCGTTTCTGACGTTTTCTGTCAGTCTTTTCGGTTCATCCTTCACCGAAGTGTATGGTCCGCTCCCTGAGCTTTTATATGTCCTGACGGGCGGGATCCTGTTTGTCACGTTTTTAAAATGGGTGCCGAGTCGCGGGTTTCTGATTGTGACGGCTTCGCTGCTCTCGCTGTTTGTGCTCGTTAAATTCATATCCTACATGGTGAAGTATTTCTCAGAAGGCTTCTTTGTTTTGATGCTGCTGCTGACCGCACTCATTGTTTGGGGAGCAGTTGCAGGGATTAATTGGCTGCGCAAGGAATCAGCGTATCAAAAAAGCAAATGGGTTGTGTTTTTTCAAGAGGCATTCACGGTTCTCGTCACGACTATCGCCGCATCCATTGGAGCTATTTCGATAGCAGGTCTGCTTTTTCTGATCATTGAAGAGGAAACCGTTATTGATTTACTGTTTTTCCTTTCATTAATTGGCTTTATTGGCCCTGTGGTGTTTATGAGCAGGATGAATGCAACGGTACGATATACGCTGCTCACAATGGGGTATATATTGGGTGTCGGTTCTGTTCTGTTTTTAGAAGGAGCTTACTGGATCGTTTTCCTGTTGGTACTGTTATACATTTGGAAAGCTGTCTCTGCCATTCCGGCGCGGCTTTTGACACAGCTGACCTTTTTAGTCGTCCTGGCTACGAAGCTGGATGAGTATCTGCCTTCCTTTGAATATGTGCTCTTAATCATATTTGCTACGCAATTGGCGATGCATTACGTAAAGCAATTGCCTGTCGTTTTGCAAAACAGCTCGTTGGTGTACGCCTTACTCTCGCTTTTGATCCTGACTGAGGAAAGGTTTCAATCGGGATCCATGAATGTGGTAGTGAATTTGGCTTTTTTCGCAGTCAGCACGTATTTGTTGTACCGGACATTGCATCAGCAAAATAAGGTGAGATTCGGAATCGTACTCGGTTTCTGGTTTGCCTTTCTCCTCATGAAGTACTACGACATGCTATGGAGCTTGCTGCACAAGTCATTGAGCCTGCTTCTGCTCAGCCTGGTGTTTTTCATCGCTACCTTGTGGTGGGATCGAAGGTCGAAAATCGAGTGGCCGAAAAACGAGCCTTCCCTTTTTGTGAGAAAAGCGCTTATGTTGCTTCCTGTCATTTTGCTGCAATTTGTTTTGGTTGGCTATCAAGTATGGAGCAGTGAGACAATCCTGGCCAACGGAAAAACAGTGAAGCTAGAGCTGGTTCCAATCGATCCGCGTTCGTTACTGCAAGGTGATTACGTCAGGCTTGACTACACCATATCTACACTGGATCAGGAACAGGTTGACTCAGGGGATAAGATTCGAGTCGTACTGCGTCAACAAGCAAATGGCTTGCACAGCTACAGTGGCTATTATGAGATTGATGGTCAATGGAATCGTACCTACGAGCCTCAGGCATCGGATGTGGTGATTAATGGGAGCACGATCGGTATCAATCGGGTGGAATACGGCATAGAAAGCTATTTTGTCCCAGAAGGAACTGGACTTGAAGTGGAGCGGAATGCCAAGTACGCTATCGTGAAAATTGGTGAGAGAGGCGATGCCATCCTGGAGAGCCTATCGAACCAGTAGATATTCCAAAAGAAGAAGCTGCCTGTGTCATCGGGCAGCTTCTTTTGCGTGAGGAAGTATACGTTCTTTGGAATTCAACGGAGCCATTACTTTTCATCTACGGAAGCCAAACGGTTTTTTCTTGCATTTGGTATCTTGCATTGGGATGTCGATCTTGCCGTATGATGTGCTGTTTTCGGAGTCTGCAATTGTAGGGACAGGCTTTTCCTGTACCATGCGAAGCGATTCGATCACTACCATCCCGCCTTGCAAGGAATTGCGGTCGATTCGTTTGGATGGGTCGACTTTTCCAAGCTGTGGGTAAAATCATTCGTTACCAGTCTGTAACCCTTTCCTGCCGAAGATTACCTATCATAGTAGGGAATTATAGAGAAGGAGGCGTTACCGATGAACAAAAGCGTAAACAAAGGGATCTCGGTGCTGCTGGCCACCGCGGTATTGGCAAGTCCACTGATGCTCGAGCCAAAGGCGGCTTATGCTCTCTCTATTGAGGATGTCTCTGCAGACGATACAGGTGTGGATGAGGAAACAGAATATACGATTGAGTTTGAAATCAATAAGGACCTATCATCGGGTGACAGTATTTTCGTTAGATTCCCATCCGAATATTCGGTGGATAAAAAATTGAAAACATCGGATGTCACGCTAAAAGATGACGATAAAAACAAGATTTCAATCGACAACGTATACGTAAGCAAAAATGTGGTTGAGGTCGAAGTTGATGAAAAGATCAAAAAAGGTACTGTACTCATACTGACTATTGATAATATCACCAACCCAGAAGACAAGGGCAGCTACGAAATTGAAGTAAAAACAAGCGCGGAGACCAGCTACAAGGGAGATAAGATTACGATCACCAAGTCTTCAAGCAGCAGCAGTAGCAGCAGCAAGGGCGACTTCGAGGCTTCCCACAGCAGTAAGAATGCCGAGGACACCATCTCTTTAACGCTCGGAAAATTTAATCTCACCTCGAAAAGCAAGCTGAAAGAGGGCAAATACATTTATGTGAATTTCCCCTCCAAGGACATGCTGCCAAAGAGCATCAACAAATCTGATGTGAAGGTAAACGGGTACAAACCGGATTACGTCTCGATTCTCGATAACGACTCGATTCGAATTGAGATTCCGAGTGGTGCAGACGGAGATAGCTACATAAAGCTGGAGTTTACCTCTTCAGCAGGGATTGTAAACCCATCCAAACCAGACAAGTACTATTCGTATGAAGTGGAATATGACAGCAAGGAATACAAGTCAAAAGATGTAGAGATTACAAACACAAGCAATACGCCATTCACCGTTTCTTTGTCGGACAGTTCAGCGGGAGCGCGTACGAGCTATACGTTTGATGTGGATCTCTCCACCAAGCTGGGATCGAACGCAGAAATCGAGGTCGAATTCCCAAGTGGGGTAACCATTCCACCGATTCTTACCAGCAACAGCGTCACCGTCAATAATGCTCAAGTGACGAATGTAAGTGTGTTGGGGAATAAGGTTTATTTCCGCACGCCTTACGGATTCACTAGCACGAATCGCGCGACCATCAAGTTTGCATTCGAAGGCTACTTGACCACTCCGAGAACAGCGGGAACATATACCGTGACGGCTAAAATCGACAACAAGACCTATAAGTCGAAGGAGTTTCAAGTTACTGGAGTGACTCCACCAGTCGCGGTGGATAACACATTGGCAACGGTTGGGCTGACGAGAGCGACTGCCTCTACTCCTGCTGGTATTTCAATCGGCATCAAGGCGATGGGTGCTCCGATTGTTCGCAATCAAGGCTTCATTGAAGTCGTACTCCCAGTTGGCTTCCGTGTTCCAGCCTACCTGCCAGCGAACACAGTAACGGTGAACGGTGTGGCCGCTAGCTTTGTTGGTGTGCGCGGACAAAATCTGATTATTATTCCTGCCCAGGATATTCCGGCAAAAACAGCAGCTCAGGTCAATATCGCCGAGACGGCTGGCATTGTGAATCCTGCTACGCCAGGTGTGTACAGCATCGGAGTCTACAACTCTGAGGAGAGAGGCTTGCTCTTCTCTCGTCCGGCGACCATCGTGACTCTGAATGGTGTGAGCTTCAAGCAGAGCGTTGCTTCTTTTACGAAGGCTGGTAAAACAACCGGACTCGCAGTGGCACCGTATACTGTAAATGGCAACACGCTGATGCCAACTACGTTTTTCCGTGATGCCCTCGGGTTTTCGATCAGCTACACCAAAACGACTGCCAAAGTAGTGAGCGGCAACACGGTTATGCAATTCAAGGTCGGTTCAAACGTAGCGACCATCAATGGCCAAAATGTAACGCTGCCTGCAGCGGTTCAGCTGAAAAACAACGTTCCTACCCTGCCTCTTAAAACCATCACGGAGCGTACCGGTTACAAAATCATCTATGTGAACGGGAACTACACCGTATACAAGTAAGGACAATTAGACGAAAACCCCGTATTTATACGGGGTTTTCTTTTGTGAAAATCATCTCGATGTTTTTCATTAGAGGTAATGCGACCGCTTGCGGTCAACAAAAACGCTGTTGACCGTTTTTGTTCTAGAAGGACATCCCTCCCCATACGATAGTACAAGAAGGGTACGTGAGGAGGGAGTAATCATGAACGATCACACGAGACGGCCACGTCATGAAGTCGTGATGATTAATCGTCGCAGCTTAGCGATATCGGGAGTAAAAAACGTCGAAAGCTTTGACAGCGAAGAATTCCTCTTGGAGACGGACGGCGGCTTTTTAACCATACGAGGCCAAAACCTGCATATGAAAAATTTGAGTCTGGAAACCGGAGAAGTAGCGATCGAGGGGCTCGTTCACGAGATGGCCTATCTGGAGCAAGGGCAGGCCGGGGATCGGTCGAGAGGATTCTTCGGCAAGTTATTCAAGTGAACATCGCCATCCAGTTACAGACGGTATTGGCCATGTCGACGTGTGGTGCACTGATGGGTATGGGATTCGATACGTACCATGTATTTAAAGGCAAGGCCAGACTGCCACTCTGGTTGGTCTTTTTCTTTGACATCCTGTTTTGGGTGGGCAGTATGGGCGCTGTCTTCTTGATTTTGGTGAAAGTGAACGACGGGATTATTCGGTTTCCGATATTTTTTGGAATGCTATTTGGCGCGTGGCTGTACTTCTTATTAGGTAGTAAGAAGTATATCCTTTTCTTGCACCGCGTGATAAAATTCTGTCAGTGGTTTTACCGTACGGTCGTAAAAATTATAGACATCCTGCTTGTACGTCCTGTGCTCTTTCTTTTCCGCGTGATCATCATGGTGCTGACATTTTTGTATTCCGTGTTGCTCGCGATCCTCGGCTTTTTGTGGAAAGTGACGCGTTTTGTCACCTCTCCTTTTGCCAGATGGGGTCAACATTTGGGGAAAAAAATGTACGGAAAAACAACAGGATTTTGGACCAATTGGAAGAATTGGTTTCAATCAAAGAGAAAGCGGGAGTAGATTCGAGGTGGCGTACTGATGAAGGAAGCAAGAACCTCTTCCATTAACCGAAAAGGACAAAGAAGGAGAATGCGTCTCTTTTTCTTTGTGATCCTGTGCTTTTTCGTCTGGACTAGCTATACCTTGTTTTTGCAAAGTGGCGAGTTGTCCAAGAAAGAGACAGAGCTGGAAGTCCTGAAGCAAGAATCAGCGGTCTTGCAGCACAAACAAGAGGATCTGACCTATGAAGCAAGCCGGCTAAACGATCAGGAGTACTTGGCGGAGCTGGTACGTAAGCGAATTTTATTTACCAAGCAGGGCGAAAGCATTTATATCATTCCGGATTGAGTATACAGCTGATCTTCAACGAGAGGGAGGCATTCCACGTCATGGAGATCGAGGTCGGGAGCATACTGGAAGGGAAAGTCACGGGTATCACCAAATTCGGAGCGTTTGTTCAACTGCCGGGCGATGTGACCGGACTGGTGCATATTAGTGAAATTGCTGACGTCTACGTCCGGGACATCCATCAATTTTTAAAAATAGGAGACACGGTAAAGGTAAAAGTCCTCAGCCTCCGTGAGGGCAAGATCGGGCTTTCTATCAAAAAAACAATGGTAAAGGAACGGCCACCCCGCTATCAGCGGGAGCGAAGTGAAGGCTTTGAAGAAAAGCTGAATCGCTTTTTGAAAGAAAGTGAAGACAGGCAGTCCTCCTTGAAGAAAAGCGTAGAGAAGAAGGGCCGCGGTCGGTCTTTTTAATTCGGAAAATTATGACTTTTCTTTCTTTGTGAAAAGCGCATTTTGACTGTAAAAATAGGAAGGTCATTTCAAAGTCTTGACGAATAGAGTATCCTAAGCCCGTTTCGCAAAGCGCGAATCACCTGTCAGCCGACGTTATCCGCCATAACGTCGGTTTTTTTTGTCCGTTTGCGTTAATGAATTTGTCGCACGATTCTGTGAATATTCATTGGATTTTTGACAAATTTTACAATCCCCCCTCCGTATAATGGAGAAACACATTGACCAAGAACGGGGTGGAGCGAAATGATTGCGAACAAAAACGTAACACAAGCCGGACAGGCTTGGACGCGGCAAGTGTCCGATCGAATGGGTACCACTGCGCAGACGTGGGGAGAAAAAGTAGCAGATTTCATAGAGAAGTGGAATGTTCTCCCCATCCTCATGGGCTTCTTATTAGGACGAGCTCTAATCGTGGAAGAGCTAACCCCCTTTGCTATACCGTATTTCATTGTCATGTTTTATATTCGTCGAGATTGTTTGCTTGTCACGGGGATGGCTCTTATTATCGGCGCTTTTACCCAGTCAGTGCCTGTAGGACTGGAAACCGCCTTGAGCGTGATACTTGCCTTGTTTGCCTGCAAACTGATGAATAAAATGCGCAACAAAGATTTTTCACGGACGCCTTTGCTGGTCGTCGGGACGATTTTCATCAGCCGTCTGTTGTATGCGGTTCTGACCAATCAGGTAACGACCTATGAGCTTGTGATGGTAGCAGTGGAAGCGATTCTTGGCTTTGTACTGACTCTCATCTTCATCCAGTCTTTATCGATCATTCATTTGGCGAAGCCTTACGAACCTCTCAAAAATGAAGAGATCGTTTCGTTAGTCATTTTGCTGGCTTCCCTGATG
This sequence comes from Brevibacillus sp. DP1.3A, assembly GCF_013284245.2. NCBI lineage: Bacteria > Bacillati > Bacillota > Bacilli > Caryophanales > Paenibacillaceae > Brevibacillus > Brevibacillus sp. DP1.3A. The sequence goes on from NZ_CP085876.1 coordinate 129,384, forward strand.
ACGGGTACTGTGGATTGGATGGTCGAAGGCATTTCAATGGAGCATGTACTTACACGCTATTTGCTGCTCGTCTTTGCTTTTGTCGGTGGTGGCACGATCGGTGCGGCTGTTGGTGTGGTCACAGGTCTCATCCTCAGTCTGGCTAATGTGAGTGCTCTTTTACAAATCAATCTGCTCGCTTTTTCCGGTCTTCTGGCAGGCTTGCTGAAGGAAGGCGGCAAAGTGGGCGTATCCGCAGGCTTGTTGATCGGTACGGCTATTCTTGCGATTTACGGTGGAGCAGAAGAGACACTCTACTACTCCTTGATTGAAACCTCTCTGGCCATTGTGCTCTTCATTCTGACCCCTGCTGCTCTTTGGAAAAAAGTAGCGCGATTTATCCCCGGGACTCCCGAGAATCTACAATCCCATCAAGAATACATGCGCAGAGTCCGCGATGTGACAGCGGGCAAGATCCAGCAATTCTCCGATTTGTTTACGCAACTCTCCCATAGCTTTGCCCAGACAGCCGATCCTGAAGAAATAGAAGAACAGGCCGATGCCTTTCTTAGCCGCGTATCTGAATTCACCTGCCAGAAATGCTGGAAAAAAGAACAATGCTGGGAAAAAGATACGCAATCGACCTATGAGGGAATGCGCTTCTTAATGGAAAAAGTGTACGAGCACGGTACCTTGGCTGGCGTTACACCGCCGCGTGATTGGGAGCGCAAGTGCGTCAAAACTGAAAAGGTCATGACTGTAATGGAGCAGGAATACGATCGCCAGCAATCGTTTGACCAACTGAAAAAGCAGGTAAAGGAAAGCCGAATGCTCGTAGCTGACCAGCTATCGGGAGTCTCGCGTGTCATGAGTGATTTTGCCCGGGAAATACAACGGGAGGGCATGGAGCTGAGCTTTCAGGAAAAGCAGGTCTCACAAGCATTGGAGGGCTTGGGTCTGTCGGTACGCCGCGTAGAAATACACAGCTTGGAAGAAGGGAAGGTCGATATCGAAATCAGTCAGCCGACTTGCTATGGCCGCGATGAATGCGCGAAGATCGTGGCTCCCATGCTCACGGAGATTTTGGGAGAAAACATTGTGGTTCGCGAGCGGCATTGTGAAGCGCAAAAAGACGGTTCATGCACGATGTGCCTTGCTTCCGCCAAAACATATGAGATCGATATCGGGGTCGCAGGTGCAGCCAAGGACGGCAAGCTATTATCTGGTGACAGCTTCCGCACGATGGATTTGGGTAATGGAAAAATGGCGCTGGCGATCAGCGATGGAATGGGAAATGGCGAGCGGGCATCCATAGAGAGTCAGTCCGCCCTCGATATGCTCCAGCAGCTTCTGCGTTCTGGTATGGACGAAAAAATTTCGATCAAAACCGTTAACTCCGTGCTCGCCCTGCGCTCCAAGGAGGAAATGTTCGCGACGGTGGACTTGGCTCTGATCGATTTACAAACAGCTCATACGCGTTTTGTAAAAATCGGCTCCACCCCGAGCTTTGTCAAAAGAAATAAAGATGTCATCACGATCACCGCCAACAACCTGCCAGTGGGGATTTTGGAAGAAATCGAGGTGGATGTCGTATCTCGTATGCTCAAGCCAGGTGATTTGCTCGTCATGATGTCCGATGGCATCTATGAGGCGCCGCGCCATATTGAGAATAGGCAAGCGTGGATGAAGCGAATCATCAGTGAACTGGAGACGAATGATCCACAGGAGGTCGCTGATTTACTGTTGGAAAAAGTCATTCGCCAGCATTCCGGACAAATTGTTGATGACATGACTGTGTTGGTGGCGCGAATTGACCGCTTTGTACCACAGTGGGCTGCCATCGCGGTGCATGGGATGGAGAAGCTCGAGCGTCCACGGATTGTGAGTTAGAAGTATGTTTTCTCTATTACCCGTCGATACTGTTGCTAAAAATACCCTGCGAAGTGAAGTGGATGAACGATCGCTTACACGGAGCTGGGACTGACAAAACAGATCGAATGGGGAGATTATTGTGAAAGAAGCGACACTTCGTCAAATACTGGTAGTGACAGACGGTTGCTCCAACTCTGGGATGAGCCCCGTTGCTGCGGCGGCACTGGCACGGGAGCAAGGAATTACGGTCAATGTGATTGGTGTAATCGACAAGAGTGAGCTGGGTGAGAAAGGGGAGAAGGAAATTAGGGATATTGCGGAAGCAGGTGGTGGACTCTGCGACATCGTGTACCCCCAACAGCTTGCGCAAACGGTACAAATGCTGACGCGAAAAGCAATGACACGCACCATTCATCAAGTGGTTAATAAAGAATTAAAAGAGATTTTGGGCGATTCCGGAATAGAGGAGCTGGCACCCGATAAAAGAGTGCAGGTTGCCGGAATGGTTGACGAGTTAGGTGAAAAAAGCAGCTTGAACGTCGTGATGCTGGTCGATACCTCGGGAAGTATGAAGCCAAAGCTGTCGGCTGTTCAGCAAGCGATACACGATTTCAGTATTAGTCTGCATTCGCGGAGTGGACAAAGCAGAATGGCGGTCGGTTCATTTCCGGGGAAACAAAAGCATCTCGATATCCGCATTCCGTGGACAGAAAAGGTCGAGCAGGCCCATCAAATTACGAGTGATTTGGCGATGAGCGGAATTACTCCTACAGGACCCGCCATCGTAGAGGCAATTGCCCTGTTTGAGCAGGACAAGCTCCCACGCACGCTGCAAGAGCGTTACATCGACCAAGACGAAGAGGACGACTCGAACGGAATGCTGCGTGACCATGTCTTTTAAGGCAGCCACCCCCGACCTGCCCAAGCAATTTACAGGCAAATGGAACAAAAAATCGTACCACGTCTTACGGGAGTTGGGGCGTGGTGCAAACGGGACCGTGTACTTGGTATCCCAGGGTGGCGTACAGCGCGCGGTTAAGGTTGGTGTGGAAGGCATAGACATTTTAATGGAAGTGAATGTGTTGAAAAGCACACAGCAGGGGCGGGATTCCAAAGTGGGACCGCTCCTGTGCGACGTGGACGATCTCGTTGTAAACGGGAAGGCCTGTACGTTTTATGCCATGGAGTATCTTCAAGGCTTGCAATTGGATGAATATATTAAGCAAGAGGGTATAGACTGGGTGGCCGTGATGATGGTTCAATTACTGGCTCGTCTCGATGTTTTGCACCAGCATGGCTATATTTTTGGGGATTTGAAACCGCAGAATGTGATGGTTACTCAAACGGACAAGCAGGTACGCTTGATTGATTTCGGTGGAGTGACCAAGCTGGGCAACGCCGTTCGGCAGTTTACAGAAGAGTACGATCGAGCTTTTTGGCACGCAGGTGATAGACGGGCTGAAGTAAGTTATGACCTGTTCTCGACAGCCGTGATGATGGTGCGTCTGACGGTTGGACCGGAAACGTGGAAAAACAGCCTTGGTGACCCACGTCACACGATATTACTCTGTGATATAATACGAAAAAGTGACAGCCTGTATCCTTACCGGGAGCCTTTATTGAAGGCGTTTCACGGTAAGTTTGCGACCGCGAAAGAAATGCGAGCGGAGCTGTTGGCAGTCTTGCGAGATAGCATGGTTGCCAAACCGCAAAAGCCGCAAAAGAAACCACGGACGAAAGGGAACGCAGGGGCGGGCATTAGCGGTCTTTTTGTCGCCTCGTTACTCTTATTGGCTGGCACTTTGTATTACGCATGGTTTATGTGAAGGATGTGACGGTTCGTGTCCTCAGATTTGGTGATGGATACTTGCTTGTTGGCAGGCTCGATAATATTGAAAAACGGTGGAGAGACATACCGGACGGAAGAGACAATGGCATTGATTGCGAAGGCTGCGGGGATGGATGACGTCAACAGCTCGGCTACGCCTACGAGCATCATCCTGTCCTTTCGTTGTAGTGGACTGGATCATACAAGAATGGTTCGTACCCCCAAACGTACGACCAACCTCAATAAAATTACGCTCGTGAATGATGTTTCCCGACAGTTTGTCAGTGGGAAAATTAATTTGGAGCAAGCCTATCGGACGCTGCGTGAGATCGATCAGAAAAAGCAGATCTATCCGAAATGGTTGCAGCATTTAGCAGCGGCTACAGCCAGTGGCTCCTTTTCTATGCTTGCAGGGGGAGATTGGGGCAGTCTGATTCCTTCTGCGATGGCCGGATTGATTGTGAACCTGAGCCAGGAATATTTAGAACAGTTTGTCCGGATGAAGTTTTTTACGGAGTTCTCCGCCGCTTTACTAGGGGGGCTTTTCGCCTTGTTGAGCGTGACGATATTTCCGCAGCTGCATTTGAGCATCATCATTATTGGTGCGATGCTTCCGTTGTTCCCGGGGATCGCCATCACCAACTCGCTTCGGGATTTGATGGCTGGTGATTTGGTTGCAGGTGTTTCACGCGGAGTAGAAGCCATGCTGACGGCTGTCTCCGTAGCGGTAGCCACAGCCATTATTCTTTCGTTTACGAGGTGAGTACGATGTTGTTACAAGGATTGGCGCTTAGCTTCGCCTCTTCAGTAGCGTGGTGTGTGCTGTTCAATGTGCCGGTTCGAACAATCGTAGCGGGTGGTTTCGCTGGAATGGTCGGTTTTCTCGTTTACTCGATTCTTCCTATCTACGGTGCTGAGGTATTGTTGTCGACGTTTGTTTCAGCTGCTGCTGTCTCTTTGCTCAGTCAGCTCTTATCTATTATACTGCGAGTTCCTTCTACGAATTTTAGCGTCGCGGGCATTATTCCACTGGTACCGGGATCGTTGGCTTACAAAGCCATGCTTGCCTTCGTGAATAATGATTATGTCGGAGGGATTACTCAGGCGACCAAAACATTGATGGTAGCCGGCGCGATTGCTTCTGGACTTATATTTGGAATTTCGGTTCTGACGATTTGGAAAGGAGCCCGCTATGCTGGCAATCGTGCGCAACGAGATTGAGTCCGAGGGGCTTTTGCTTCCAGGTGAGACCATTGTTGTCGGAATTTCCGGCGGCAACGATTCTACCGCACTGTTGCATATATTGGCTTCTCTCAATAAACAATACCAGTATAATTGGAAGCTGCATGCTGTCCATCTGAACCACGGCTTTCGTGGGGAAGAAGCAAGGCAGGACGCGCTCTATGCAGAAGAGCTGTGTCGTGAACTCGGCGTGGCTTTCCACCTGTTTGAGTATGACGTTCCCGCTTATATGGAGAAAACGGGACTGGGCGGGCAAGAAGCAAGTCGCGACATTCGCTATCGGCTGTATCGAGAGGTAGGTCTGGCGAAAGGCGCGACCAAGCTGGCATTGGCCCATCATGCTGACGATCAGGTAGAAACGATTCTCTTTCGTTTTGTGCGAGGTAGCAGGTTGCATGGATTGACAGGGATGCCGAAGCGAAGAATGCTTGCGGATTGCCCGATTGAGCTCGTGCGTCCGCTCTTGCATAAAACGCGTCAAGAACTGGAAGGCTACTGTCGGGAACATCAACTCGTCCCCCGTGAGGATAGCAGCAACCAATCGCGCAAGTATACGCGCAATTTGCTGCGTCTGGATGTCATACCCTTATTGGAAAAAGTGAATGACAAGTATCGAGAGCATATCTTGGCTACTGCGGAGGCAATCCGTCAGGACGAAGCGCTTTTAATGAGGTTGGCACGGGAGCAGTTGAAAGAGGTAACCATTGAGAAAAAAACAGAAGCATTTTTGATGGACAATGACAAGTTTCAAACTTGTGACGTTGCTTTACAAAGGAGAATGATTACTCTAATATTAAGTTATCTCTCAAAACATACCGAATGGTCTTCGCAACATGTGGAGACCGTTTTGCACATGCTAGGGGGAAGTCGCCCTTCTGCGGAATTGCATTTGCCGAATGACCTGGTAGTCGACCGGGTGTACGAGCGAATCAATTTTCGTCGTAGGAAGCGACAGGATCGCATACATACGTATAGTTACGAGCTCGCCGTTCCTGGTGTAACCTGGATCGACGAGAGCAAGGCCACGGTACATATTACTTACCTGGAAGGTCCCATGGATTGGGAGCGACTCCCGGCGAATGAAGCGGTTTTTGATGCCGATCAGTTGCTAGGATCGCTGTATTTGCGTAACCGAAAACCTGGAGACCGCATCACCCTGTTTGGCTCAGGAGATGGAAAGAAGCTGAAGGATTTATTGATTGATGCCAAATTTCCGCGAGCATGGCGTGACAAACTTCCGCTTTTGACGGCGGGCGATGAGGTGATTTTGGTACCAGGTGTGCGCCGTTCCGCCGTAGCGCCTGTCAATGGACAGACCAGGCGTTTTCTACACGTGCGGGTAGAGTTTGGAGAAGATTGGCGGGAGGTTTTTTCATGAATCAAGACATCGAGAAGATTTTGCTATCAGAAGAGGATATTGCGGTAAAAGTTCAAGAATTAGGCAAGACGCTGGCTGCAGAATACAAGGATAAAAATCCGTTGGTCATCTGCGTGCTGAAAGGCGCAGTCGTTTTCATGGCTGATCTGATCCGTCACATGGATATTCCGTGCGAAATGGATTTCATGGCTGTTTCCAGCTACGGAAGTGGAACAGAGTCCTCTGGCATGGTGAAAATCTTGAAGGATCTCGATACATCTGTGCAAAACAGACACGTGCTGGTTGTAGAAGACATCATGGACAGCGGTCTGACGCTGAGCCGCTTGGTAGAGCTGTTGCGCCATCGGGAAGCTGCTTCCGTAAAAGTGGTGACTCTCTTGAACAAACCAGAGCGTCGCAAGGTGGATATTTCACCGGACTATAAGGGATACGATGTTCCAGACGAATTCGTTGTGGGATACGGCTTGGATTACTCCGAGCATTATCGTAACTTACCTTATATCGGCGTATTGAAACCTGAGGTCTACACAAAGTAGGTTTGTTGTGGAGACCGTGCTTTCTATGATAAAATGTGAAAAGTGTCTGTTCGTGAGAGGAGGTAAGGAATGAATCGCTTTTTTCGTAATACCGGGTTCTACCTACTGATTTTTCTTGTCACGGTCGGGATCGTGAATTTCATCCTCTCCGGTACTGATAAGGTTGGGAAACTTACATATCAGGAATTCCGGGTACAGCTAAAAGCTGACAACGTCACTGAGTTGGCGCTTCGACCAGAGAATGGTACTTACAGGGTCGAGGGTACGTTGGCAAAAGCTATTCCGGGACAGGAAAGCAACAAATTTTTTACCAATGTTCCTTTGTATGACTCAGATGTTGTTAAGCTAGTCGAAGAGAAAATCGATGCGCAAAAGATGAAGAATGTAGCGTTCAATCCTGCGGAGGGCAATAGCATTTGGCTCACGTTCTTGACCTCTATCATTCCTTTTGTCATCATCTTCATCCTGTTTTTCTTTCTTCTGAACAACGCGCAAGGTGGCGGAAGCCGAGTAATGAACTTCGGTAAAAGCCGCGCGAAGCTTTACAACGAAGAGAAGAAACGCGTTACATTTGACGATGTAGCAGGAGCAGACGAAGAAAAGGCGGAGCTGGAGGAAGTCGTTGATTTCCTGAAAGACAACCGTAAGTTCAATGCGGTTGGCGCTCGTATTCCAAAAGGGGTACTGCTCGTAGGACCTCCGGGTACAGGTAAAACCTTGCTCGCTCGCGCTGTTGCAGGCGAAGCTGGTGTACCGTTCTTCAGTATCTCCGGTTCTGACTTCGTGGAAATGTTCGTTGGGGTGGGTGCATCCCGCGTACGTGACCTGTTTGAAAATGCAAAGAAAAATGCTCCTTGCATTATCTTTATTGACGAGATTGACGCCGTGGGTCGTCAACGCGGAGCTGGACTCGGCGGCGGCCACGACGAACGCGAGCAAACTCTCAACCAGTTACTCGTAGAGATGGACGGTTTTGGTGGAAACGAAGGTATCATCATGATTGCTGCGACCAACCGACCTGACATTCTCGACCCAGCTCTCTTGCGTCCGGGACGTTTTGACCGTCAAATTACAGTTGACCGTCCTGATATCAAAGGTCGTGAAGCGGTGCTCAAGGTTCATGCCCGCAACAAGCCGATTGGTGAAGACGTGAAGCTGGAAGTGATTGCTCGTGGTACATCGGGCTTCACTGGCGCAGATTTGGAGAACTTGCTGAACGAAGCGGCTCTCTTGACTGCCCGCAGAAACAAAAAGCAAATCAACATGACGGAAGTAGATGAAGCGATTGACCGCGTGATTGCAGGTCCAGCGAAGAAGTCTCGCGTAGTGAGCGAAGACGAACGCCGTCTGGTTGCCTTCCACGAAGCTGGTCATACGATCATCGGATACCACCTGAGAAATGCAGAAATGGTACATAAGGTAACAATCATTCCGCGTGGCCAAGCTGGCGGATACACAGTGATGCTGCCGAAAGAAGACCGTTTCTTTGCTACCAAAACAGACTTGCTCGACAAAATCGTCGGTCTGTTGGGTGGACGTGTTGCGGAGGAAATAGTGCTTGGGGACATTAGTACCGGCGCACATAATGACTTCCAACGTGCGACTGCTATCGCTCGCAGCATGATTACCGAATACGGAATGAGCAAGCTCGGTCCTATGCAGTTCGGTAAGAGTCAAGGACAGGTATTCCTGGGCCGCGACTATGGCAATGAGCGTAACTACTCCGATCAGATTGCGTACGAGATCGATCAGGAAATGCAAAATATTATCAACGAGTGCTACTCGAAGTGTACCGAATTGCTGACGACGCACCGTGATCAGCTCGATCTGATTGCGAACACGCTGCTCCGTGTAGAGACTCTCGATGCTGAGCAGATCAAGCAATTGATCGAAACAGGTAAAATGGATAACGATACAGATGCAAATAAAGATGTGGTCGTGAACATTCAACCGAAGCTAGAAGAAGTAAAAGAAGAAGTAAAAGAAGAAGTAAAAGAAGAACCAAAGCAAGAAGATACAAACGAAGAACCGAAACAATAAGGGGCGCCTCAGGTGCCCTTTTTTGCAATATCGGAAAGTATTAGGTTAAGTGTTTAAAAGGTAACGATGAACTAATAAAGCTAGTGAGAAGAAAAAGCACGGAGATGGCCAGTGAATCCCCCTGCTGGCGTGTCAGAGTCGAAGAAAACTGTGCTTTTTCTTCTCCTCCACTATAGTGACTCAACTCCAAAGCGAATGAGAGGGATTGGATATGTTGCTTACACCAGGCATGGCTGCATTTGACATGGATGGAACCTTACTGACTCACGAATCAAAGCTGACAGAAGGAACGAAAGAAGCACTTCGCCAATTGCAACAGGAAGGCTGCAAACTCGTTTTGTCTACGGGCAGGATGTATGGCTCCGCTCAAATTCCGATCGATTCCTTTCCTTTTGACGGGTATGTCTGTAGCAATGGGGCCGCTGTTTTCGAAGGGGATGGTACGCTGGTCCGTCGATCGCTCCTTCCTACTGAGATGGTAATTGGTGCGATCCATGCACTGAGGCAAGAAACGATTTATTATGAGCTTCATGATACTAACAGCAATCGCTGGATGATCAAAGAAGACCGTGAACGTTTGGAAGCGACCTTGAGTGAGGACGCATCAGTGGAAGGGTTCTCGATCTTGAATTTTCCTTACTACAGGCTCGCTCATGTAGTGCCATTGGCAGAGATGTTGGAAAAAGTGGAGTCCGGGGAAGTAGAAATCGTCAAATTCTTCATCTGGCATCATGACCCGGATCGTCTGGAGTGGGTGAAAGAGCAGTTGAAGCCATGGAGCGAGCAAGTGACCATCACTTCATCCGGAAAGCAGAACGTCGAGGTGATTCCTCAAGGGGTTTCCAAATGGGAAGGGCTTCAATACTTCCGTGAGAAATGGGGAATCTCCCCAGAGAAAGTAATGGCATTTGGCGATGCAGAAAATGATCGTGAGGCATTAACAGGCGCAGGATATTCCGTCGCGATGGAAAACGCTTCTGACGAAATCAAGCAGGTGGCTAAATATATCGCCCCGCACCATAATGAGGAAGGCGTAGCCCGCTTTATTCGGGAGCGTGTTCTCGGGGAAAAAGGCGAGTAAGAGAATGAAACAGCAGAAACTGCGTATGTACAAGCCGGTTTCTGCTTTTTTCTCATTGTTATTGAGAATTATTATCAATTATAATGACCGTATACATATTGGCAAGTGGGGAGTGATGGCAACGATGATGCGCAAAGAGCTCATGATTTTGTGGAACCATGCATCCGTGAAAGTATTGGATGTACGTCATCAAATCGTGCAGCCAGGAGAAAAAATAACGGCTTATCAGCTCCCGGCCAGCGTATTTTTGTTTACGGTTCGAGGACGAGCAGTCGTGCAGCTCAATGATGTGATGTACCCGGTCCATACTTTTCATGTGATACATGGGGGCAAAGGGCTGACTCTCAATGTAAGCGTTACGGATAACGAATGGGAATCCTACATTATTTTCTATAAAGCAATGATACCGTTGCCAAATCGTCAGGAAATCATGAATCTCCTGGAATCTCGCAACTGGTTTTTGTCTCCCTATTCTATTGTGCCGCAGCAGCCTATCACTCTGTTGGACAAGCTGGATCATCTACGGTCTGTTTGGAACAACGGGGATGAAGATGATTTGAGACAATTGCGGGCCAAAGGATGGTTCCATCTGTTTGTTTGCGAGCTACTTGATCAGATGGATGAGCAAGAAGCGGGGATTACCCAACATGATCTCGTTTTCCTTGCGAAGCAATACATTCATAAACACTATGCGGAACCGATCACGCTGGAGGCAATCGCTCAGACGTTGAATTACAGCATTCCATACTTGTCGAAGCAGTTCAAGCGTCAGACGGGTCATAGTCCGATCGATTATTTGATTGGTGTGCGACTCGAAAAGGCAAAGGACTTGTTGGTTCGTACGGATGCCACGCTTCAGGAAGTGGCGGAAGGTGTCGGGTATACGGATTTCTCCTATTTCATCAGAGCCTTCAAAAAACATACGGGTCTGACCCCAGGACAATTCAAGGAGCAAGCATTGTACGTTGGTGAAGGCTCAGAATATCCTATGAAAAGGCTAAGATCAGACCTTGTCTCCCTATCGAATGAAACATACAATCTGATTGTCGTTGAAAATCATTCTCAAAAGGATAGGGGAATAGACGTGAAAGGAAAAATGCACAAGCTCATGCTGGGGCTTGCTTTGTTACTTAGTGCATGTTCAGGTACAACAACGGGAAGTAGTGGAACGCAGCATGTTACACCTGTTGCGACTTCGGGGACAGAGGCGACGTCACAACCAACAGAGCAACAATGGCCGCGAACGTATGTGGATGCACTCGGAAAAGAAGTGGTGATTCCCAAAGAGCCGAAGCGCATCGTCGTGACTCATTTCGGGATGATGGAATACTTTTTTGCGTTGGAAACACCACCGATTGCGTCTACACTCGCTGATCGCATGCTGACTACTTTTGAAACGTTGAAGCCATACGCGAGTACAGCAACGGTAAAAGATATCGGGGAAGTGAGGACGCCGAATCTAGAGATGATGGCAGACCTGAATCCAGATTTGATTGTCGCGTTCTCCGGGACACACAACGAAGTATACGCAGATTTAAGCAGCATTTCGCCGGTAGCCATGATTAACAATACGGAGGACCGGAGCTGGACGGAAACGCTCCGCGAATACGCCAAGCTGATCGGCAAAGAGCAATTGGCCGAAGACTACATTACGAATTTGCAGACGCTAATGGGTGAAGCCAGGGAGAAATTGGCCAAGCATAAAGACAAATCCGTAACGTTTTTACGGGCGACAGGTGACGGAAGCACCTTTTATGTACTGGACGACAATGACGTTTCGTATGCGTATGACCAAGAAACTGGCTTGGGACTGAAGTCTCCGGGGCAGTACAAGCTGGAGGGCGATGTGATTTCACTGGAGGGTGTCACGGTGCTTAATCCAGATTATATTTTCGTGGTCGATCATGCGGACAGAGTGGATACAACGATGGCGGAGCTAAATCAAAGCAAAGTGTGGCAATCGTTAAAAGCCGTAAAAGAAAAGCATGTGTTCCCGCTGGATGTGTCGATCAGCACGAAAGGACCATTGGCGATCAAGTATGCGACGAATAAGGTTCTCGAATATATGTCCACCAACTAAAGCTTTTGAGAAAGGAGGAGGAAGTGCCAATGCAGCCTATCGTGGAGCAGTTCCAAAATCGCAAGCTCACGATCTATTTACCTGAGGGCTATTACCAAAGCGAAGAGCGTTACGCCGTTGTCTATTTGCAGGATGACGGTGATTTGATTGACCCGAAGGAAAGTGATGTTCTTCAGAAGAGTAGAGAATTAACGGCGACAAATCAATTGCCAGGCTTGCTATTTGTCGGTATCGAATCGTTCGACCGAAATGATGAGTATACGCCGTTTGTGTCGCCGAATATTTTTGAGCCGGAATCCGGCAAGCAGTTTGGTGGGAACGCTTCTGTTTATGCCGATTTTCTCGCCAATGAATTGAAGCCGCACATCGACAGTAAATACCGCACATTACAGGATCGAGAGCACACCGGGATCATGGGTTTTTCCTTTGGGGGACTCATTTCTGTCTTCACAGGGTTACGCTATCCTGATGTTTTTGGACGGGTGGGCAGCTTTTCCGGCTCCTTCTGGTTCCCGGGGATCGTAGATTGGATCGAGCAGCTCACCATTCGTGATACAGGCCAGCGCCTTTACATGAATTTGGGTCACGCGGAGGGCTCCGGTCGAACGAACGGACAGCAATGGATGGTACCGAATAGCAAGAGAGTTTATCAATATTTGCTGCAAAATGGTTTTCAGGAGGACTCAATCCAACAGGTAATTTATGAGAGCAACTTCCACTCGTTTGACTTAGGTGTGCAATACGTACCAGAAGCACTGCAATGGTTGTTCCAAGAGGAATAAATTCGTTCAGCCGTACCACGTTGACAAGGTGAGGTTATACGCTTACAATGACCGTAAATTATGACACCACCGTAGGGGGATTTTTTCCATGGACGCTTTAGCGTTAGAAAAAAAAGCCCAGCGCAACGCTGAGTTACGTGAACGACTGCTACAGTTGAAGAAAGAGCGTAATGCCATCATTCTTGCTCACTTTTATCAACGTCCCGAGATTCAGGAGGTCGCTGACTTCATTGGGGATTCCTTTGGGTTGGCACAGAAAGCGAAAGAAACGGATGCCGATGTGATTTTGTTCTGTGGGGTTCACTTTATGGGAGAAAGTGCAAAAATTCTCAATCCCCAGAAGACCGTCATTATTCCCGATGAACGGGCTGGCTGTCCGATGGCGGACATGGTGAACGTAGACGGACTCCGCAAGCTCAAAGCACAGCATCCAAATGCAAAAGTAGTGGCTTACATCAATACTTCTGCGGATGTCAAAGCAGAAACTTACATCTGCTGTACGTCGTCCAACGCGAAGCGCGTGATCGAGTCGATCGACAGCGATGAGATCATTTGGGTGCCGGACAAAAACCTCGGCCACTATGTATCCCAATTCACGGACAAGAAAATGATTATTTGGGAAGGGTACTGCAATACGCATGACCAACTGTCTGTAGAAGACATCATGACGTTGAAGCAGCAGCACCCAGACGCTGTGGTTGTCGTTCATCCGGAGTGCCGCCCAGAAGTGGTATCCCTGGCTGACTACGTTGGTTCCACGACCGGAATTTTGAAATACTGCCGTGAGTCTTCGCACAAAGAGTTTATTATCGGAACGGAAGACGGCACACGCTACATGCTGGAAAAGGACAGCCCGGACAAAACGTTCATTTTCGCTTCCAAGTACCTCGTTTGCCCGAATATGAAGGTGAACAACCTGAAGAAGTGCGTCGAGGCGCTGGAGAATATGAAGCCGGAGATTTTTGTGCCAACAGATGTTGCTGATGCGGCACGTGCTTCGTTGGAGCGCATGCTTGCGGTAGCGCCTGCTTAACGGGCAGTCTGATAAAATGCAAAAAGGGAGTAGAGCGTAGGGGCTTTACTCCCTTTTTCTATTAGGAGGCTTTGATCAAAGGCTGGATGTCTTTTCGGCGGTAAATGTTCAGGACGAGTCCAATCAAGGCCATTTGCAATACGGTATGCACGATTCCAAAGCCAACGAATGGTAGATTCACAGTGATAGGTGGAGCCAGACCGACAGTCATGAAAATACCCCAGAAAAATGGCGTGAAAAAGAGTACAATCATACCGGATAACAGCAAGGAGCCGTATACATCTTTTACTCGTCTGATGGCATGGAGCAAACGAAGCAACAGCATAACGCCCAGAATGAAAAAGGCTATCCCTACAATTGGTCCAAAGATATACACCATGTAGGCAAAAATATAGTCAGATTCAAGGGCGGGCAATGCATCTAGAGAGGCACCGAAGCCTTGTCCCCATAAGGTAGCTGACTGGATGGCTTTCAAGGATTGAATGATGATATATCCTCTTCCATCCGGTTCGAGGTACGGATTCAGGAAGTAAAACAGACGATCTAGGTGATAAGGTTTAGCGAACAGGTAAACCATCCCTCCGACGCACGCGAAAACCATAGCGAGGTAGCTCAGTATAACAAGCTTTTTAGGCTTAGCGGCAATCACGAGCGCGATGTAGCCACCGACATATAAGAGAATGGCAAATTCGTATTCGCCTAACGTGAGAAGCAGGCAAGGGGGTAGAAAGTACGCAATCACGTTTACGATGGTGTAGCGATTGTGCTCCTTCCACTCTGTGAAAATTCCTGCGAGGGCTACGATGAACAGGAAGGGACTGATTCCAATGAAATGGAGTGGAGAATCTCCGATTTCCAGATACTGGATACCAGTTATAGGTCTCCCTGCGAGCAGTGTATATAGGAGTAAGATCATCGTGCCGAAATACAGAATCTTGCTATATCTTTTTAATTTACTGTAATCCCAAAAGAGAATCGCCACGAGTACGACTGTTCCGATCATGATTCCGACCAGTTGTCTCCCGATCAAATTACGATTATCTTCCGCAATATGAAGAGAATACAGGATAACCAGCCCGATAGTTAGCAGGATTCCAACAATAGAAACAATCCCCCACTCCATCCGCGGCTTATGCGCCTGATGCAGATACCGCCCTACATCGACAGGATCACCCATCTCCGCAATCGCAATCCGAGTCGCTTCATCTTCCCCATATCCAGCCTCACGATAATCCTCGATCTTTTCGGCGAAATGATTCTCCAACTCTAGTGTAATGGCTGGATGAACCTCTTTATTCTTAATCTGGCCGCAAACTTCTTTTATGTAATGCGCAATTCGCTTGTTTTCGATCATGTAGGCTGTCCTCCCAACACGGAGTCAACAGCGGTACGAAAAGATTCCCACTCCTGTTTTTTCTCTTTGAGATACTTCTTGCCTTCGCGGGTGATTTGATAATATTTGCGTTTTCGCTCTCCTTCACCTTCGCTCCAAAACGCCTCGACTTTTCCTTCAGACTCAAGGGTATGGAGAATGGGATAGAGGGTGCCTTCCTTGAGAGACAGCACACCGTTCGAGCTAGTTTCCATCGTCTTGATCATCTCATAGCCGTACATCGCCTTTTGTTCCAGCAAGGTAAGAATGAGAATGACCGTACTACCTTTCATCAACTCTTTGTTAACTGCCATAGCTACCTCCTTGTACCTCGGATTTCGATGCCTCGAATATCTATGTATCATTCTATTCCATAAAAGGGAAAAAAGAAAGACTTCCTCGTCAGGAAGTCTTGTTATATGTGTCTAGGAAGGCATTGGGGTAGGAGTTGGTTTTCCGTAGCCTTGCCCATAGGTTTGATCTATGTAGTTACGAATTTCTTTTGTAGATTTGCCTTCTTCTTTCATCTTGCCGGAAATAACGGCGATTTCCATGCATACGCCGCAACGAGTGCCGTGGTCATCCCAGACGATGGAGCCATCAGACTTTTCTTCTTTGATGAAGCAGTTGCCGTTATGCCCGTGTCCAGCACTTTCACCACAACCACAATAGCATGGAATGGATTTGAGCAGCTCACGGTTTGCCGCAGCAACTTTGTAGGATCCAATAATGACAGGGTCTTGGTTGTCTAAAAATTTCGGTAGCTGATCAGCGGAAGCAGTCAATTCCTGCAAATCACCATTGGGGGCGTGCTGCGTGTGATCGCTATGATTCTGTTCAGCTTGATCAGTAGAGCCACAGCCGGCAGTAAGCAGAGCTGCGGTGATAAAAGTAATGGCTAACCATGATTTACGTTTCATCTTGGACATACCTCCTGCCAGTTATTTTATCATAATGAGATGGAGAAATTGTGAAGCTGGGAGAGAAGATGTACACTCATGATGTTTAAATCGGAATAAATCCTATTTACTTTTTAGGCTCCTCTCCGTATAATGAAAAACGACGAGGACGTAAATCGGAATCATTTTGAATTGGAGTAGGAGGAAATATAGATGAAAAGAGCTATGTTGGCAGCCCTCAGTTTCATTACGGCAGTGGGGCTGGTGGGATGTGGAGCAGCGAATGAAACGGCTGGTACTCCGCAAACTGGCAGTGACGCATCCGGGAAGCCAAAAGTATACACGACTATTTATCCCTTGGAATATGTAGCGAAGCGAATCGGCGGTGAACACGTTGAGGTAACGAATCTGGTTCCCGCTGGCGTAGAGCCTCATGATTTCGAGCCAACTGCAAAAGACATGGTCGCTCTGTCCGGAGCAGATATCTTCGCCTATAACGGCAGTGGTTTGGAGCTGTGGGTAGAGAAGGCTGTAACCAACCTCGACAAAAACAAGACAACGATCGTTAATGCGACGGAAGGTCTCGAGCTGATTAGTGCAGTTGAGCATGAGCATGAAGGAGAAGGACACACGGAAGAAGGTCACGCAGAAGAAGCAGGGCATGACCACGGGGATCTGGACCCTCATGTATGGCTCGATCCGATGCAACTGAAGGCACAGGCAGAGAAGGTCAAAAATACGCTCGTGCAAAAGGATCAAACGCACGCTGCTGATTACGAAAAGAACTACACACAATTAGCAACAGACCTGGAGCAGCTGGATAAAGAGTTCAAAGATATGGTTACGCAAGCACCGAAGAAAGAATTCATGGTTTCTCATAGCGCATTCAGCTATATGGCAAAACGCTACGGGCTGGAGCAAGTATCGATCTCTGGGGTCAATCCTTCTGATGAGCCATCCACGGCTGAGTTGAAGAGCTTGGTGGAGCATATAAAAGAACATAACATTTCGTATGTGCTGTTCGAGACGCTGGTTTCTCCAAAGGTAGCGGAAGTGATTGCGAAGGAAGCTGGCGTGAAGACGGCTACGCTCAATCCGTTGGAAGGTTTGACGGAAGACGATGTAAAGGCAGGCCGTGATTACTTGTCCATCATGCGTGACAATATGAATACATTAAAGACTGCACTCCAATAAGTTTTCCTTAGAAAAGATGTCGCTTGCCAGGCGGCATTTTTTCGTTAGTAGGATGCTTGTGGTTCGGGCAAAATCGTAGTACGATGAAGAGAATCAAATAAGAACAAATCCGATTTAAGGGATGGATATTTCATGGAACCAAATAAACAAGAGGTGCCTGTCATTAAGCTCACAGGCGTCTCCTTCCAATATGAAGACAAACAGGTTCTCGATGAGGTTGAATTCACACTGGAACGCGGAGACTTTGTGGGAATCGTCGGGCCGAATGGATCAGGAAAATCTACGCTGATGAAGCTGATTTTGGGTCTGTTGACGCCAAACAAAGGGACAGTGGAGCTGTTCGGGCAACCACTATCCAAGTTTCGTGAATGGAATCGCATTGGATACGTCGCTCAACAGGTCGCGCATGGGGCGGGTGGATTTCCGGCGACGGTGCGAGAAGTCGTGTCATCTGGATTGGTCGGTAAAGTGGGCCTTTTTCGTAGACTGACGAAACAGCATCATGAGAATGTACAGGCTGCGGTGGAGCGTGTCGGCTTGTTGGAAAAGCTGGATCAACGAATCGGCAACTTGTCCAGCGGGCAATTGCAGCGCGTATTCATTGCACGAGCTCTCGTAGCTGAACCGGAGCTGTTGATCCTCGATGAGCCAACAGTCGGGGTCGATCAGGAATCGATCGATCAATTTTACAGCTTGCTTCGTTCGCTTAAGGAAGAGAACGGATTGACGATGATGATCGTCAGCCACGATGTGGGAGTCATGTCGCAATGGGTGACCAAGGTGGCTTGTGTGCAGAAGAAGATTCACTTCCACGGAACGGCGCACGATTTTGAGCATAACCAAGAAAAAATCTTGCAGAGTATGTACGGTGATTCGGTCAGACTGCTGTCTCATCATCATTAAGCTTTGTAAATAGGTAAGAAAGAAGGAATATGCACATGCTTGCTGATTGGTGGCAGTATGATTTTTTGCGGTATACCCTGTTTTCAGGGATTTTAATTGGTCTGATCTGCCCTATTTTGGGCACGTTTCTCATTGTTCGTCGCTTGTCGATGATGGCAGATGGCCTGTCACACGTGACGCTGTCCGGTGTAGCTGCCGGGATGCTCATTTCCAAAAAGGTCGCCTTCTTCTCCGCAGTCAATCCGCTGTTTTTCGGGATGTTGTTTGCGGTGATTGGTTCGTTGTTCATCGAGCGGCTGCGTAAGGTGTACAAAGCGTATCAAGATTTGGCGATTCCGATTATTTTGTCCGCGGGGCTTGGGCTGTTTACGGTATTGATCAGTATCGCAGACGGTTTTAATGCAGACTTGTATTCGTACTTGTTCGGAAAAATCGTAACAGTGTCCATCGAAGACTTGTATGCGCTGATTGGTGTGGCAGTTGTCGTTTTAGGGACAGTTTTGTTGATTTACAAGGAGCTTTTCGCGGTCTCCTTCGACGAGGAATTTGCTCGCGTCTCCGGCGTGGCAAGGCGTTCGATCAACCTGTGGTTCATGGTGCTCGTCGCTCTGACGATTGCAGCTTCTATGCGTATAGTCGGTGTCCTGTTAATCTCGGCGCTGATTACCCTTCCGGTGGCTGCCAGTCTGCAAATCGCGAAAAGCTTTCGTCAAACGATTTTCTTGTCGATTTTGTTCGCGGAGTTTTCCGTGTTGAGCGGTTTGTATTTTGCCTATCTCCTTAATTGGGCATCTGGTGGTACAATTGTACTGATGGCAGTACTGGTTATGCTGGTTGTATTAGGTGTAAAGAAGCTGCGGGTCGCTTTCCGGTAAGAGTTATCCGGATATGACAAAAGGAAGGAGTGTTTGTCGATGAAAGTAGAAGAAGCGCTGCAAATATTGAAAGAACATGGTTTCAAGTATACCGGCAAGCGGGAGGAGATGATTCGAATCTGCGCGGCCGAGAAGCGATACCTGTCTGCCAAAGATATTATGGAGAGAATCAAGGAGCAGTATCCAACACTCAGCTTCGATACCGTCTATCGCAACATTTCCACTTTTGTTGAGCTAGGGATTCTGGAAGAGACGGAGCTGGACGGAGAAGGTAGATTCCGTTTGGCCTGTTCGACAGATGGACACCATCATCACCATGTGATTTGTACAGAATGTGGAAAGACTTCTTCTTTGCCAGGATGTCCGATGAATATCATTTCCGCAGTACCCGAAGAGTTTCAGGTGACGGGGCACAAGTTCGAGGTATATGGCACGTGTAAGGAATGTGTAACGCATTCGAATTAATCGGATAGAGGGGAGTGCTCGCTTTTTGCGGGCGCTCTTTTTTTGCATCTCCTTCAAGCGTGTATTTGCTATAATGGGTGGAAAATCATCAGTTACAAGAGAGAAGGGACACAGTCATGATTCCCCGTTATATTGTGGACTTTGATTTGCACACCTTACCTCGGATGAGGGCAGATGTAGCTGTTATTGGAGCAGGAATTGCTGGGTTGTATACGGCGTTGCAAACGAGTGAGTATGCGGATGTGGTGTTGATCAGCAAGAAGGGACTCGATGATAGTAACACACGCTGGGCTCAGGGAGGAATCGCTGCTGTAACAGCCCAATCAGATTCTCCTGCCCTTCATCGACAGGATACGTTAATCGCTGGAGCAGGTCTTTGCTCGTATAACGCTGTGGAAGTCTTGGTGCATGAAGGCCCTGATCGCTTGCATGAACTGATTGCATATGGAACGGAATTTGACCGCGATGAACAAGGGCAGTACGAGCTGACACAGGAAGGCGCGCATAGCAAACGACGTATTTTGCATGCGAACGGAGATGCCACTGGGGCAGAGATCGTCCGCGCTTTGTCCAAGCGTGTGAAGGAGCAGCCAAACATTCAGGTTTTGGAGTATCATTTTGCAGTAGATGTCATCACGCAGGATGGCGAGTGCGTAGGTGTCCTCGTGCGGAAGCCGGATGGCGAACTGTTTTTCCTGGAAGCCAAAGCAACGGTGCTGGCTACAGGGGGAGCAGGTCAGCTTTACCGTTACACGACGAATCCGCAAATCGCTACGGCAGATGGAATCGGCATCGCGTATCGGGCGGGTGCTCGCATTAAAGATGTGGAATTTATCCAGTTTCATCCGACTGCGCTTTACTATCCGGGAGCCCCGCGCTTTTTGATTTCGGAAGCCGTTCGTGGGGAAGGTGCCATTTTGCGTAACGGCAATGGTGATCGCTTCATGGACAAGTACCATCCACAAAAAGAGCTGGCGCCGCGTGATATTGTCGCCCGGGCGATTGTCTCTGAGATGGAAAAGACGAAGTCTACGTTTGTGTATCTTGACATTACTCATGAATCAGAGGAACTTATTAAGCGGCGTTTTCCGACGATTTATAATTTTTGCTTACAATACGGGCTCAATATGGTGACAGATTGGATTCCAGTAGCTCCTGCTTGCCATTATATTATGGGTGGGGTCCAGACTGACTTGAACGGCGAGACCTCGACGAAGCGGCTTTTTGCATGCGGGGAAGCATCCTGCACGGGGGTACATGGAGCAAATCGACTGGCCAGCAACTCGTTATCGGAAGCGGTTGTATTTGGTCACCGGATCGCGGAGCGGATCAAGCAGCTGGCTGATTTGCCGAGCATTCATCCCTTCCAGGTTGTTTCCAAGCAAAAACTGCCCCAAACGTTCAATACACGTGAACAACGATTGAAAATGCAAAAGCTCATGCTGCGGCATGTTAGTGTGAAGCGCGACGATAAAGGATTAACGAAAGCATTAACAGAGCTTGCGCGAATGGAGCAATACTACCAGTACGAGCCTAAGAGCTTGGAAACGTTTGAATTCTTCAATCTGCTGAATGCTGCCGTCCTGACAACGAGAGCGGCACTTTTGCGGGAAGAAAGCAGAGGTGGGCATTATCGTACTGATTTTCCGAATAAAGACGACTTGCTGTGGCGCAAGCATTTGATCCAGTCCGTAGAAGATGGTGTCCAAGAGGAGTGTGAGAAGCATGATGTGGAATAAACGGGAGCTTCAGCGAAAAATAGAGGAATGGCTACAGGAAGACGTAGGATTTGGTGATGTGACGACAATGAGCACGATTCCTGAATCGGAGCAGGGTGTCGGCATTTTATATGCGAAGGAAGCGGGAGTTGTGGCAGGCTTGCCGATTGCAGAGCAAGTATTTGCCACGGTTGATTCTACCCTCGTTTTTGAGGCAAAAGTAGAAGAAGGAGCACGAGTGGAGGTTGGTCAACAGATCGCCGAAGTCAGCGGCTCGGTTCGTTCGATTTTAAGCGGGGAGCGGCTTGCACTTAACTTAATGCAACGTCTGTCTGGGATTGCCACGAAAACGAGTGAATACGCAACGGCCGTCGCAGGGACGAAAGCACGGGTTGTTGATACGAGAAAGACGACGCCAGGCCTTAGAGCTTTGGAAAAGTACGCGGTTCGAGTCGGGGGAGGCTACAATCACCGTTTTGCCTTGTATGATGCCGTGATGATCAAGGACAATCATATCAAAGGAGCGGGCGGTATCGCGCAGGCTGTCGCAGCGGCACGCGCGGTTATTCCTCATACGATGACAGTAGAGGTAGAGGCTGAATCGTTCGAACAGGTTCAGGAAGCATTGGCAGCAGGTGCAGATACGATCATGCTCGACAATATGTCCCTCGATCAAATGGTGGAAGCCGTGCAGTATATCAATGGACGGGCCATTGTTGAGGCATCTGGCGGTGTGAGTCTGGAGACGATTGGTGACATTGCAAAAACAGGCGTAGATATCATTTCGGTAGGGGCGCTAACTCATTCTGTTAAAGCGTTTGATATCAGCCTCGATCTGAATACACGCAAGCGGTAAGGAGCGACCACGATGTTATTGGTGATCGATATAGGCAACTCCAATATTGTGTTGGGCTTGTATGAAGGCGACGAGCTCCAACACCATTGGAGAGTGTCCACAGATCGTAACAAAACGGAAGACGAGTACGGCATGCTCGTCAAAAGCTTGTTTGGTAGTGTGGGGCTTGGTTTTGAACAGGTGAGAGGCGTAATTATCTCGTCTGTCGTGCCGCCTTTAAACCTCACGATTGAACGCATGTGCGGGAAGTACATGCAACAAAAAGCGCTGATTATCGGGCCGGGTATCAAGACGGGACTGAACATCAAGTATGAGTATCCGCGAGAGGTAGGTTCCGATCGAATCGTGAACGCTGTTGCTGCGATTCATCATTATGGTGCGCCACTCATTGTTGTCGATTTTGGTACGGCGACGACCTTTTGCTATGTGGACGAGAGGGCGCAGTATTGGGGAGGGGCGATTGCTCCCGGCATTGGAATATCGACTGAGGCACTCTTCACTCGTGCTGCCAAGCTGCCGCGAATCGAAATCGCCAAGCCTGCAAGTGTAGTCGGTCGTAATACGATAGCGGCCATGCAGTCCGGCATTTTCTATGGGTTCGTCGGTCAGGTCGAAGGCATTGTACGTAGAATCATGGATGAATACGGTACGCGACCTACCGTAGTTGCTACGGGAGGCCTGGCAGCACTTTTTGCGAATGAGACCTCTTGTATCCATGTCGTAGATCAGAATCTAACGCTAAAAGGACTTCGTTTGATCTATGAGCGGAATCAATCATAGTGGATGGCGAACGTATTTGCAGAAAAACATTTCAGGATCATCTGGATCTAAGTGAGTCAGAGTTCCGCAATGAGCGTATCCGAGCTTTAGACAGAGACGTTGCATTTTTTCGTTGGAAAGGTTAGTAGAAGTGAACAACTTCTCCGTAGGGGAGATTGTTTCCAAATAGCGCATCATCTCCTCGCCAACCCCTTGGTTCTGATA
>NZ_CP085876.1:157500-200000 GCF_013284245.2 Brevibacillus sp. DP1.3A
GAGCACTGATTGGACTAGGGGCCCTCATCGGGTTACCGAATTCAGTCAAACTCCGAATGCCAATGACTTATGTCCGGGAGTCAGACGGTGAGTGCTAAGATCCATCGTCAAAAGGGAAACAGCCCAGACCATCAGCTAAGGTCCCCAAGTATACGTTAAGTGGGAAACGATGTGGAGTTGCCCAGACAACCAGGATGTTGGCTTAGAAGCAGCCACCATTTAAAGAGTGCGTAATAGCTCACTGGTCGAGTGACTCTGCGCGGAAAATGTAACGGGGCTAAACGTATCACCGAAGCTATGGCAGTCCTTACGGACTGGGTAGGGGAGCGTTCCAAGCAGCAGTGAAGCCGTACTGGAAAGAGCGGTGGAGCGCTTGGAAGTGAGAATGCCGGTGTAAGTAGCGAAAAGACAAGTGAGAATCTTGTCCACCGAAAGCCTAAGGTTTCCTGGGGAAGGCTCGTCCTCCCAGGGTTAGTCGGGACCTAAGCTGAGGCCGAAAGGCGTAGGCGATGGACAACAGGTTGATATTCCTGTACCACCTCTGTTCCGCTTGAGCAATGGCGTGACGCAGGAGGATAGGGTGAGCGGCCTACTGGATGGCCGTCCAAGCAGTGAGTGTGGTGTGTAGGCAAATCCGCACACCGATAAGCATGAGCTGTGATGGCGAGGGAAATTTAAGTACCGAAGTCCCTGATTTCACACTGCCAAGAAAAGCGTCTAGCGAGGAACAAGGTGCCCGTACCGCAAACCGACACAGGTAGGCGAGGAGAGAATCCTAAGGTGCGCGGGATAACTCTTGCTAAGGAACTCGGCAAAATGGCCCCGTAACTTCGGGAGAAGGGGCGCCTCGGTAGGGTTAATAGCCCGAGGGGGCCGCAGTGAAAAGGCCCAAGCGACTGTTTAGCAAAAACACAGGTCTCTGCGAAGCCGCAAGGCGAAGTATAGGGGCTGACGCCTGCCCGGTGCTGGAAGGTTAAGGGGATGAGTTAGCGCAAGCGAAGCTTTGAACCGAAGCCCCAGTAAACGGCGGCCGTAACTATAACGGTCCTAAGGTAGCGAAATTCCTTGTCGGGTAAGTTCCGACCCGCACGAAAGGCGTAACGACTTGGGCGCTGTCTCGGCAAGAGACCCGGTGAAATCATAATACCTGTGAAGATGCAGGTTACCCGCGACAAGACGGAAAGACCCCATGGAGCTTTACTGTAGCCTGGTATTGGAACTTTGTGCATCATGTACAGGATAGGTGGGAAGCTGAGAAGCAGGGGCGCCAGCCTCTGTGGAGCTGTCGGTGGGATACCACCCTTGATGTACGGAGTTTCTAACTCGTCGCCCTTATCGGGCGAGAGGACCATGCCAGGTGGGCAGTTTGACTGGGGCGGTCGCCTCCTAAAAGGTAACGGAGGCGCCCAAAGGTTCCCTCAGAATGGTCGGAAATCATTCGTAGAGTGTAAAGGCAGAAGGGAGCTTGACTGCGAGACCTACAAGTCGAGCAGGGACGAAAGTCGGGCTTAGTGATCCGGTGGTTCCGCATGGAAGGGCCATCGCTCAACGGATAAAAGCTACCCTGGGGATAACAGGCTTATCTCCCCCAAGAGTCCACATCGACGGGGAGGTTTGGCACCTCGATGTCGGCTCATCGCATCCTGGGGCTGAAGTAGGTCCCAAGGGTTGGGCTGTTCGCCCATTAAAGCGGTACGCGAGCTGGGTTCAGAACGTCGTGAGACAGTTCGGTCCCTATCTGTCGCGGGCGTAGGAAGTTTGAGGAGAGCTGTCCTTAGTACGAGAGGACCGGGATGGACGCACCGCTGGTGCACCAGTTGTCACGCCAGTGGCACAGCTGGGTAGCTATGTGCGGACGGGATAAGCGCTGAAAGCATCTAAGCGTGAAGCCCCCTCCAAGATGAGACTTCCCACAGCGCAAGCTGGTAAGACCCCTCATAGACGATGAGGTTGATAGGTTCGGTGTGGAAGCGCGGTAACGCGTGGAGCTGACGAATACTAATCGGTCGAGGACTTATCCACACACTTAGCAATCATGCGTATTCAGTTTTGAAGGAATGAGACGAAAAGCTGTATTCCCGATTACTTGTAAAAAGTAATGGAGAATGCAGCTTTTTTTGTGTAATAGGTGTAACCGTGCAGAACAAATGCACGGTTTTTTTGTTTTCTTTTTTTGTCCCGCTATTCTCCCCTATGCTAGAAACAATGGAGAGGAGGGAGAGAATGTCTATACATCCGCTACGATTATTGGCTATATTGCTTTTCACTACATGTATAGGTGTAGCGACCTACATCATTTTGAAGCCGCATCAAGTGACCTATATACAATTGCAATCAACAGTGGAAAAAGAAAGTGGCCAATTACTTGAAGCGAGGGATATGGAGCCATTGACACTGAGACTGGGAGGGATCTTTCAACAACCCATTGCTCCAATTCCAGGCTTGATTCCATGGGAAGAAGGACAGAGCCTTGTCGGTTTAGCATTCACACGACAAGTGAAGGGAGGCCGACCATTATTGCAAAGTGATTTGGAACAAAAAAGCAAGGCGCAAGGCAGCGGAGGGATATCAGAAAAAATGACAGGTATGAGCATTCCCGTAGACAATGTAGCAGGAGTTTCACCACATGTATCCAGCGGAGAAAGTGTACACGTCTATGCTTCCTTTGAAGATGAGACAGGAGCACATTCTGGACTCCTATTGCAAAACATGCCGATCATTGGCGTTCAACGCGAAATGGAAGGTGATCATCCTAATTTGGTAGCTGTTACTCTCTCCCTGACACGTGATGAGGCTGTCTTGCTAACACACGCACTTCATTATGGAAAAATCAGATTGGGCTTGGCGGCAGTGAAGGATGGGGGAAATCCGGGAATAGGAGACGCAAAATTCGCTGCAGAGTTAATGAAGACGAAAACACGCTGGGGTATTCAAAAGGAGGAGCATGAGTGAAGAGGCGTTTGCTCATAGTAGATGATGATCGAGATTCAGTTCGCTTGTTAACGGCTCAACTTATAAACAGTAGATGGATAGAAGTGTGCGGGGAAGCAATTGGGGTGGAAGAAGCATGGGCAAAATTACAGGCAAACCAACCCCATTTGGTGTTGCTAGGTGGTATTAAGGGAACGGAAAGAGGGGTGTTATGTCAGCAGTTTCGGCTAGCCTTTCCTCATCTTTCATTTATTGCTGCTTGCTCAAGCAATGAACTGGTGTGGGAACCGTTCTTCCGGAACTTAGGCTTATGGGTTATTGCCAAGCCCATTGAACCAGGGCAAATCGAAGCGTTGGCCATGATGATACAGCCTCCAGGCATGGTAGCAGAAGCTGCGCCACAACAACACCAGTATGTAGTCCAGGAACAATCCAAGGGCTATCCGAGCCAGCCGCCTTCATTCTCCGAGCTGATCATAGATAGACTAGTTCCTGAAATGACTCGTCCCAAACAGCTTATTACTGTTTACGGCCCAAAGGGTGGCGTAGGAAAAACATTTATTTCTCGTGAGTTAGCGATTTTCTTTTCCATGCAAAAAAACGAAGGTCTCCCATTGCGGGTAATCGCTGTAGACTTCAATCTTGATCTCGGTACATTTGCGACTACTTTGAATCTGCCTCGTACCCCTAATCTTTTTACGTGGGTAAAGGATCTTGATGCTCAGTTGCATTCGTTTATTCAGAGTCAAGGAAAAGACCCGTATTCCATTAGCAGTGAGGAATGGCAGGAATACGCACAAGCCTTGCCGTTATCTCCTCAACAAATCGAGAAATATGTGGTTGCTCATCCTGATACGGGATTGCATGTACTTACCTCTCCCCGTGATATTCGGCAAAGCTTTGAAATCCGTGACTACCATTTATATCTGATTCTCGAAACGTTAAAACAAAGCAACTACGACGTCATTCTTATCGATACGGCTCCTGATACGACAGATGCAACGATTCAAGCTCTATTTTTTGCAGAGCATGTCGTGATGGTGGGAAATCCGGTGGTAGACTCCATTGAAAATATTCAACGATTGCTAAAACTATTGCGAGAAGCAGAGTACCCTGAAGAACGCATTCAAATTTGCATGAATCGTTTGCAGCGGAAAGAAATGTTTACCTTAGATGAAATTCGTGCTTACTTCCAACTTCACCCTAGCAAAAAAGTCTTCTCAATACCTGACGATGTGGAAGTAAAAAAATCGATTAACACCGGAACGCCAGTCATGCTCCAGACAGGGAGAATTCCGGCCAAGGAAGCCATTGAGACATTAGGAAAAGCACTGTTCCCCGTAGATGGGGAGCAAATGAAGGCTGCTGGAAAAGAGAAACAAAAAGAGAAAACATCTCTCTTTAAGTGGTTATGGGGATAAGGGAGGGTGTCATGTTCGATAAAAAACAGTTACTAGGCATTTCTAATCAATTCCGTACAGCGCATGAATTACGATCAGCGGGGAGGGGAATGGCGGGAGTTCCTTCGACGCTTCACGAAAAAATGCAAGTCCCCGATCACGAGCGGACGAATGAAAAATGGGTCGGGTCAGATAGAGAAACATCGATACGTACCGAGATTGTCGAGAAATACGGAAAACGATTATGGGAGGAAAAGCAGTCCCCACTCTTGTTAGATGAGCTGACGGCAGATATTCGAATGCTGCTGGAGTCGCAAACCACCCTGACATCCATACAAATGGAAGCAGAAGTAAAACGATTACTGCATTCTTTGACCGGTTGGGGACCATTAGACGCTTTATTAGAGGATAACGACATCACGGAGATTCTTTTTCACCGCTATAACTATCTCGTTATTGAAAGAAAAAGTACTGGTCGTCTTGAATCGCCGGACATTGCTGTTTTTCGCGATGAAGAGGAGCTGCTGCGCTTATTGGAACAAATTGCAGCGACAATGGGGCGTGAGTTTAATGAAACAAAAGCAGAGTTGCATACACAGCTTCCAGACGGTTCCCGGGTTGCCGCTACGCATCGCTCTATTTCTCCCGATGGTCATATGCTCACGATCAGAAAACACCGTGAGCTACTCAGCGAGTTTGACTACTTGCGGTATGGCTCCATTTGCGAGCCGATGCTTCTCTTTTTAAACAGAGCCGTCCGTTTATCTCGTGCATCTGGCATTGTCAGTGGAGGAACAGGCTCAGGCAAGACACACATGCTCAATCTCATCTCTCAGTATGTTCCTGATCATTTAAGTATTATTACGATCGAGGACGTTTTGGAGATGAAGCTTCAGCATCCTTTTGTGCGCAGATTTTTAGCGAAACCTGCGAATTATGAGGGCAAGGGTGGGTTTTCGATCAAGGATTGTGTTCGTTTGTCCTTGAGAAAAAGGCCGGATGTCATTATGGTCGGTGAGACACGAGGTGGTGAAATCGTAGATATGCTTTGGGCGATGAATACGGATCACCCTGGTAGCTGGAGCACAGCGCATGCAAACTCACCGCGAGCTTTGGTCGATTCAACATTGCCCATTTTATTTGGAAAAGCAGATGAAGGGTATAGTGCTGAAGAGCGCAATTTAATGATCGGTTCAGCACTGGATCTGATTGTTCAAGTAAAACGTTTTGAAGAAGATGGCAGTCGCAAGGTTGTTGCGATAACGGAGGTAGTGGGGACGGGTCAATCGCATGAAGAATGGATAAAACGAGCTTGCAACATTAAACAGGTTCTCCCTGATCGGGTGTATTTGCAGGATATTTACGTGTACGAAGCAACTGGGATGGAGAATGGGAGAGTAAAGGGTCATTTCAAATGGACAGGCTATCGCCCAGAGCGACTTATTAAACGATGGCTAGAGAAAGGGCTGTCGCGAGAGGAGATTGAGCAAGTCTTTTTCACCACTCCAATACCTCTATAGGAGGAGAAGGTATGGATATTAGCTTACCTGTTGCGGTAGGGATGGGGATGGCCATCCTCTTATTGATCATGCCAAACAAATTTTATATGCGAGAACCGATGGGGAAGCACGAAATCGTAGAAGTGCTCCAACAGGAAAGAAAAACAACTTGGAAGCAGTTTGAGGAGAGGTTGGCGAAATCGCGCTCAGGGTGGGGGGTAAACCAGTATGTGACCTTCTCTTTTTTATTGGGGATCGCGTCCTTTGGTGTGAGTAGTCAGATCTTGCAGTCTTGGTGGATGGCATTGCCTGCTTTGCTGGCAGGGATTATGTTTACCGAACGGTTGGTGAGTGTTTGGGGAGTTCGTCGAAAGGACGATTTCGAAGCAGGCAATGTAAAAGCGATTCGTCTCATGGCCAGTTCTTTACGTACTTCTCCATCGTATTTACATGCGTTTGAACAGGTAGCGGCTAGTCCATTTTTATCAGAAATCGTATTAGAGGAATACAAGCGTATTGTAGAGCTATTGCGGGCACAAGTCCCGTTAGAGCACGTAATGAATCGATTCTTTGAACGTACAGGATCAGCAGATGTCAAATATTTAGCGACCATTGTCTACATTCAACGTGAGATGGGCGGAGATATGGCCAAAACGCTCGATTTGGCTGCCTCTTCGATATTGCGGCGCCGACAGTCGCTCCGTAGACAAAAAGCAGCTATGGCTCAGATCGTTGCACAAGTGAATTTACTAAGTGTCATGCCGTTTGTTTTTGTCATTGCTTTGTATGTGAACAATCCCAATCA
This sequence comes from Brevibacillus sp. DP1.3A, assembly GCF_013284245.2. Taxonomy (NCBI): domain Bacteria; kingdom Bacillati; phylum Bacillota; class Bacilli; order Caryophanales; family Paenibacillaceae; genus Brevibacillus; species Brevibacillus sp. DP1.3A. The sequence goes on from NZ_CP085876.1 coordinate 164,136, forward strand.
TTTCGATCCACTAACGGCCACAATGGGGGGACGGTTTCTGATTTTAGGAAGCTTGGCTTCTATTTTGGTTGGGGGAGAAGCAATTCGTTATGTTGCGCATAAAAGCATAAGCAGGGGAGCATAGGAGAGGGTGCAATGTTCATTCTCGTTATAAGTATAGTGGTGAGTGTTACTATATTTCTGTACGGCTTGCCGTCTTGTGTGAGTAAGGGAGAACCATTCTCCGCCACACTTTTGGGCAGGATTGATTCTGAGAAACAGGCAAAGCTTGAGAAATCGTTTCAACAAGGACGAAAAAGGTGGACACTGATTCGAGGCTTGGAGAAAAACCAGGTACTGCTACAGCATTTCTACAAATGGACGGGTGTCGATAAGAAAAAAATAGAGGAAACATTGGCCCGTCTGGGGATCGATATAAGTCTGACAGAGATTGTCTTATTCCGGCTCATCAGTATGTGTTTCATTGCTTCATCTCTAGCTTCATTGGCAATGAGCATGGCTAACGGTGAAAAAATTGGTACGATGAATGGGCTTCCCTTAACGTTTAGTTTATTTTTGTACTTGTTGCCAAACATGCTGCTAGATTGGGCGGACAAGCGGGCAAAAGCTGAAATTCGTGAGCAGGTTCCTATTTTTTTCAGCATTGTGCAATCACTGGTGGAAGCAGGCATGCCATTGCAGCAGGCTGTTAAGCAGACAGCGAGACGATTTGATGCAAGACTTGGCAGAGAGCTTGCGAGCCTAGAAATGGGAGAAAAAAGGCATGGGAACTGGAGAAAGGCGCTTGAAGAGCTGGCTTTTCGATGGGAGGTAGATTCGTTGACTACCATCGCGTTGGAGATGAACGAGGCGATGAAAAAAGGGGTTAGCATATCACAAATGTTGTCTGTCCAAGTAGAGGAGCAAGTGAGACAACAAGAAGACGAGGCTGCTACCCATATGAATCGGTTAAATATCAGGTTATTGCCTTTTGTCATTTTGTTAATGGGCCTACCGTTGTTGTTCTTGGTGATGGGTCCTGCATTCATTGGCATCGGAGAAAGCTTGTAGAAAAATAAGCGCGTGTAAATATTTTTGCGAGAGGCACTGTCTTTTGGCAGAGTGAAAATAGAACCAAAATCTCAATGAGGAGTGAATGGAATGGGAGCCATCGCAGATTACGTCAAGCGTTTTTGGTATGAGGAGGACGGTGTTACGATCGTGGAAATGGTCATTATCATTGCCGTCATCTTGATTGTGCTTATTCCGACACTGACACAACTAGGCACTGCCGAAGACGAGAAGCTGAAGGAACTGCAAGAAAAAATAAGCAAATGACAAACGTAGTCTTGCTGGGCGTATTAGGAGCGGCAGCATGGATGGATTGGAGACGAAGGAAAATACCGAATACTCTTGTTTTTCCAGCGATTGCTATCGGCTTCTGGTATCAGTGGGAAGGTGAATTATTAGCTGGAGCATTGTTAGGTGTGGCAGGAGCCTTTTTGTTGACAGTTGGTCCCGTATTCTTAAAAGGGATGGGGATGGGGGATCAAAAGTTGTTGATGGCTGTTGGTGCTTGGACGAGCTGGAGTGTGGTGTATTCTTTGTTTTTACATTCCATCATTTTGTGCCTGATTGTTATGGTGTTCTATCCGCAAAATTGGGCTCGCTTACGCAACAATCTTCAAATCATGGCAGCCGGATGGTCGGCTCATCGACAAGTATGGCTTCCAGGCAGGGAAAGAACAGCCTTTTCATTCCCCTACGCGGTATATTTGCTGGGTGCTTTTGTGTTCCAATCCGTACGAGATGTTATCGGAGCAAGCGGATGATCACACACATGGGACGAGTGATACGTACGAGGGTGAAAGATGAGCGAGGCAGCCAAATGATTGAGTTTATTTTGGTGTTTCCTTTAGTTTGGATCTTGATCGTATTCTCCTTTGACCAATTCAGCATGATGTACAACAAGCAAAAGGCATTGGCGGCTGCTTATGAGGCAGGAAGAATTGCTGCAGTGCAGCCCAATTTCGGTTTGGCCAAATTCCATGCGAAACAGCGAGGTACATCGGAATTAGCACAAGGTATCGGAGTCCTTCATAAAGATGTGCAGTTGGAGCTTGATGGGAACGGCTGGAGAAAAGGTAGTCATGTAAAAGCTGAAGCAACAGTTTCATTTCGGCTTCTCGCTACGGGGGAATTATACGAGATAACCGAAAGCTATCACATGATGGTTGAAAATGCGGAGGAGAAGCAATGAATGATCTGTTGCACCATTTTTTGTTTCGAGTGAAGGAAGAGCGCGGGGCAACAATGATTACTGTGCTCTTCTTTCTCTTCTGCTTGGGCAGCCTGCTCTCTATCCTGTTATTTTTGGAGCAGACAGATTATCTAAAAATGAGGATGCAACATACAGCCGATCTGATTACCAAGGGAGCGCGTGTGGCTGGAAAATGGGAGTACGTGGATTCAAACGGTGATAAGCAAATCAGATTGTTTGCGACAACAGAAGAAGCTGAACGGCGTGATGCGGATATCATTCGCGGGGCACGTGAAGAAGCGGGGATTCTTTGGAGATTAAACAGGCCGAATCTGGAGGGGACAAGTGAAGAGGTCTCTATCATTCACCAAAAAGGTGAACGGCCTTATTTGTACTTGCAAGGAATCTATCATTTAGAAGTAAAGGTTGAAAAGAATATACCTGTATTTTGGGATGAGCTTTTTGTAAAAATGAACAGAGTCTCCCAGTCTGGAGTCTATGAATAAAGTCACAATTTTGAACAAAGGCACTGTTATTTTTGTCCTAATCCCGCATGGTAATTTAGTAGTATATTCCAGAAATGGGGATAGGAGTGAGATGACAGTGCCCTCAAAAATAGTCGATCGGTACAAACGAATTCTTAACGGAGAGCAAAAGCGTTTTTCCCCGTATGAGTTCGAAGAGGTGCAGTACCGTAAGCAAAAAGTCCAATTGGTTGTCAGATATGCGATTGAGAATGTAAAAAGATGGACACCAGAGCAAGCGCGACGTGAATTGAGCTTGCAAGATGTAAAAGAATTGAAGCTGCATTTAGTAAGAGAATTTATTGAGCCGCCTATCGAGGCGAAGGCTGAGGATGTGTATTATTTCGTAGAATTTGCTTATCCGTATTTACCTCGGCTTCCAGAAGAGCAACGAGTGCTATGGGTTTACCAAGAAGTGCTTTCAGGCATAAGACGTCATTTTCCCCCAGCTTATTTTCAGAGCATAAAGGGTGAGGAACGGGCAAAAATATGCGTCGACTATATGTGCAAGCATCTACTAAAGCTGGCAGATTTGCGTCAACTGCCAAGTATCTTCAGCAAAACAGAGAGAGCGTATACGCTCCTGAAAACATATAAACTAAAAATTCTCGTCGATACACTCTACTTTTCACCATTTGATATGGTCACTGAAATGTATCCCGAACTTAGTGATCCCTCTTATTGGGAAGAGTTATAAAAATATTTGCACAACCCTGCTGTCTTTTTTTACGGTAGAGATAGTTTCATAGGCTTATAAGCAGATGAAACGGCCGTACTCTACAGGTGAGAGAAGGAGGCGTTGCGTATGGCAACAGTAGAGGCTCACCAGAAATGCTCTGCATCCGTGGAGCAGCTTCTAGGGCGACAAGTACGCTACCAGAAGCACAAACCCGGCAGATATCTTTCAGTGGAAAGAGTTCCGCAGGGAGCGTTCCAGATCGAATCCGTACATCGATTTGGAGAGAGAGTAGTACTCAATGACGGACTGATTGTAATGGAGAATGCTCCAACCGTCATGGAGCGCGGGGGAAGGATCGCTCTTCTTTTCGCGACCGGAGAAGAACTTTACTTTGTAACGAAGTAGGTTCTCTTAATCGCCTTGCACGGGTGCGTGTGAGGCGACCCATAAAGCGAAATGCCTGGTTTATCAGGCTAAATAAGATTCGACGAGTCGAGAATGCTTTTGGAGAATATCTAACGCTCTATAAAAAGGAAAATGGGGGTATCTTGACGTGTTGGCAAAGAGTGCAATCGAATTAGTCAACCGCTGCTATGAGGAGACAAACAAGCTGACATTGTTGTCATTGGAAGAGTTTAAGGAATCCTTTATTGCTTTTGTTTTTGGAGATTACCAGGAAGAGTTTATGGTTCAGTATGATCTGGAAGAGTTTTATGAGCATCTGAATCAGCTTCAGTTATCGAATTGCCGGAGAGATTTTGATCGAGCAGTTGAGGAATGGTACATCACAGAGTATGGAAGCGGGTATAAAGGCGTCAATTATCATGACATTTTGTTTACGCTAGTAAAGGAAGCAGTCGTTCAATACCAATCGCCAAATCGGATAGCACTCATCCGAGACGTAACCAAGCATCTAACTATGCCAAATGGATTTCTTGCCCGTTGGCAAAATGGGCAGATACGTGAGCGTCCCATCCCCACATATTTTAAATACTTGATGAAGCTCGGTGTACGTACACATGAAGATATTGAAACGTTGGTAGACATGTGGCTGGTAGAGTACCCAAACGCATTTAATAAAAAGCAGCAGGAGCTATTTGCCAATCCACCGAGAAGAGGAAGACCTAACAACGTCGAACTTGCTCTGTTAATCGAGCTAGCTATGAAAGTGAGACCAGAAATGACAGCTCAGGAACGAGAGCGACTGCGTAAAATATACTATTATCATCGCAAGTCCCTCACTGTTCGAGAGATGGTTGAGAAATTTGAGAAATACATTGCCAGTAAAAATAAATCAAATGATTCCCAGGTGGGATAATCATGTTTCACCAAATGAGCCGCTTTGTCTCCAGGTTCCGTGATTTGGAGCAGCAGGAGTTTTCACAGTCTATTGAGGAAGAGCGGCAATGGAGAGTGCTTAAAGAAAAGCTTGCTTCGCCACCAATAGTTGAGCAACAGGAGTTGTATCAGCGTAAATGTATTGCTGTTATGAGTTTGTACGCACAGGCTGGAGCTAGTTTTCTTGCAAGTAACCTAGCGTATGCATGGTCAGGAAAAGGCATTCCTGTCACCCTTTGCGAGTTACCAAAAGTGACTTCCTATTATTATTTTGCACTTGATTTTGAACGTAGAGTTCGACAACAAGAAAGAGATTCTCCTACACCATCGCTCCTCATGCAGAATAACCATCTTCGCATCCAGATAGAATCCCCAGCACAACTTCAGCACGAATCTTCTCAAACAGATACAGCTAATTGGTTACTACGGATTTGTAAGGATAGTCCCATTGTTGTCATTGATGTTTCTTCCTACTGGAATGATATCCACTCCAAACAAATTTTTGAGCATGCCGACGAAATATGGGTAGTATTTGATGCAGATTTGGCTAGACTTACCCGTTTGTTCCTGGTAGATCCAGCCCCTACTTGGTGGAACACAGAAAGAAGAAAAATAAAAATGATAGCAAACAAGTGGAATAGCCAATTGTCTCGGGCAAGCATCATGAAAAAAGTAGAAGGAACGCTCTCCCTATGGGATCAGCAGCCTGGATCTACACAGGTAACTGACATGATTCCGTTGATGGATGGAGAGAAAACAGCAATGGCAAGCGCCAAAGCTAATCTACTATTGGAGCTTTTCCCGGAGGAAGAGATTGAGTTTCAGTCATTGATTCATGCTTATAAAGGAAGGATGTTATGAAGAAGCAAACATTGCTTGTCATTTGCTTAATTTCGTTTCTGCTAGCAGGGTCGTCCTTTTATGCGGCGACTCAATATATTGACGCGATGGCTGCAGAAAAGCTGTTTGCCCCAGTTGTAAAGGTAGCTGGAGGGAAAGAAATAGCAGCCTTTGAGCCGATTACACAAGATGATGTGATACTTGTACAGGAAGAAGTGGATGAAATTCTTCCAGGTTCAGCGCGTGATTTGGATACCGTTTTGGGGAAAAGGAGCACGCAGACTATATACGAAGGCGAGCAATTATTAGTGGAAAAGCTGACAGATTCGCAGCTTTTACCGGAAAAAAGGGAGGCGCGCTACGAGTTCCCTCTACTATCCATCCATCCTTTAACGGAATTACGCAAAGGTGATCATGTGAAAATTTGGGTCAAATACAAGAATCTCTCGGAGCTGCAAGACTATCCTGCACCACTGCATTTTAGAAAAACCAATGATACGGCAGATTTGTTATTTGAAAGTCAGCTTGCAAGCGTGAGGGACAATAATGGTATTGAGATCTATACATTAAAGCCGAGCTTGTTGCCATCTCCTGATCAGATGGATTCCATCTTTCATGGATCACGAGAAAAGCCGTTGCAGAATGGCGAAAAACGATATCGTGACTACCGGGTTCAGCCAACAGCACTACCTGCTTTTATCGGCTTTAATTTGACAGACGAGGAGTATGTGATCGTAAGTGAGGCAATGTCATATGGGATGCTTCAGGTAGGTCATATCATGGGTTCAAAGGAGCAAGCATCATGAAAATTTTAGTTTGTTATCCGATGAAGTCACTCGCCAAGACGTATATGCCTGTGTACAGTGATGTGCTGGTAGCTGAGTCGGCGGAGGAGTTTTCACGGCTTGTACAGCTTTATATGCCAGAAGCTACCGTGATCTTTTCCGAAATGTTCAACTCTCCCGTTTGGGAATGGCTTCCGGCCTTGAAAGCACAACTCCCACCAAACTCACCGTTAATTATTGTTCCTCTCTATCGGGATGAGAAGATGATTGAGAAGGTAGCGGAGGAGTCCAGGCTAGAGCATGTATACCTGTTATCGGCCCATTTATCACAAGAAGAAATACGCCATCAAATCAGTCTGATTCTAGGCTTCGTGCAAGAGTGTGCAGATATCGGATCGTCAAAAGAAAATGGGCTCGTTTACGCTTTATTGAGCTACGGAGCTTCTGGCATTACTACCTTTTGTATTAATTATCCCGTCATCCTAGCGAGACAGCATCCTGAAAAGCGCATTGTCGTACTTGATATGAATGACGCCAAGCCGGATCTAACACGTTTCTTCAAGCTCCAACAACATCAATTATCTTTATTTCGTCCTGACTTTATCGATATACAAACAACTGCCAAGCGTAATTGGAGCAATGTCTGCAAACAGAGCGCGCACTTGCCAAATTTGTATTACGCACATGCTGCTAGCAAATGGAAAAGCTCAGAATTAAGCAATCTAATTCGTGTGTTTCGCATGCAATTTGACTATGTATACGTCGATTGGGGTTACTGCTTTCCTGAGTCTGAAACTCTACAGCGGTTGCTTCATACCGTTGACCGCAATCTTTTATTCGTGAGAGCTGATCCCTTTAGTATCGATAGTGCCAGAGAGTGGCTGCATAAATGGAGAGAAAGAGGAGTGAAATGCGAGGTTCTGCTCAGTCATTTAGATCCTGGGCAACCCTTTCGAATCGGGGAGGATGTTTCGGTCTACGGTGTAGTACCACGCATTTCAGAGAGCAGGCTCAATCAATCTCATCAGAGCTGCAGTGTATTAATAGAAGAGTTTTTCGCTCCCAAATCGTACATCAGCAGTTTGAAGGAAATTGCTAAGGCACAATATATGGATAAAAGTGCGGTGTTTTGCTGATGAGAGGGATAGAACGAGAACAACCAGTTGGATCGGACATCCAAACCATCGAGGACATTAAACAAGCAGCAAGAGAGTATTTAAATCATTTTGGCAAAACTCGAGAAGAGAAGCTAGAGATGCAACGAATTCTCGCTTTGGCAGAACAGGGAGATCGTGATAGTCACAACCATATTATTCTTCGCTTGCAGCATTATTTTGAGGAAGTCCTCCAACGACCAGTAACCGAACAAATTTTGCCGCATGTCAATGGTTACGAAGGTCTCACCTTTTCTACATACGGGTGGGGCATACTAGATGCCGTCCTCCATTTGTCTCCGTGGGTAGAGGAAGTGCGAATTTCTGCAAACCGCAACATTGCCTACTTGGAGCAAGGGGTCAAAAAATTTCTTTCTTACACACCAAGCTGGAAAGAGGTTGAAACCCTTCAACAAAAGTTGACCAATACAGCGGGTCTATCTTTTAACGAGAAAAAGCCTAGATTGAGTGGATACTTACATTCTCTAAAAGCGAGACTGACTATGTTCACTTTCCCTTATTCCAGAGTACCGACCATTCTGGTTAGACGATTTACAACGCCTACTTTTTCACTCGACCAACTTCGTACACAGCAACAGCCAGCCTTCGACGAAAGAATTCAATGGCTAATGGAACAGCAAGTGTACGGACGCAGCAATGTACTGGTTATTGGACCGATGGCTGCAGGGAAAACAACGTTGATGATGTGTATGATGAAACTGAAGGATCCTCGGACAGAATATATCACGATCTTTGAAAGTGAACATGAGATGCGATTTGGTGATATTTGGCCAGGTGAAGTGATTGAACTCCAAAACGTGGAGGAAATCGGCATTGAATTGGGGCTGAAGTGATTGAACTCCAAAACGTGGAGGAAATCGGCATTGAATTGGGGCATTGCTTCAAAGACATGTACCGATCAACCGCGAATACAATTTTGATTGGAGAAATTCGCGAGCCAATAGAAGCGTACCATTTTATAAATGCCGGAATCAGAGGGACGGACGCAACAATCGGAGCGATGCACGAAAGATTTGCTCATAGAGCGTTACATGATTTGACCGATCTTGTGTATCAATACGGAGGGCGGAGTGTCGAGCTGACCCAGGAGCGGATTAGCAGGGCAGTCAATTTTGTCAATTCGCTTACATACCGCAACAGTGGTCACCGTTTTATTGATGCCATTCATACAACGGAGTGGAATTCATCTTTTAACCGAGTCGAATCTATTCCTCTCGTAGGTCGCAACATGCAGACGGGAGCTTATGAATGGACGGGAAATCAACTGAGCCCACATTTAGTTGAATACATGTGTTACGTCGGCAAAGCAGACATTGAAGTGTTGAAAGAGCTACGTCTTACCGATATAGGCAGGCAGCTATGATTTATACATTTCTTTTCCCGGTGTTTCTATGTCTCTTCTCTGGCTTTCTGTTTCTCGGCTTACACTTGTATAAGGGATGGAGAAGTCCACGCGTGTTCTTCCCGCGTACAGTTGAGGTATGGAGAGAGAAATTTTTAAGGCATTCTACCCGGCGCAAGATGTATGAACGCTTTGAGAGTTGGTGTCAAATCGTGGGAGGTACACCAGAAGGGTACTTAATACTATCCATGATTGGCGGGATAGCGGGATTCATCTCAGGTATTTTGCTAGGAAATATGATTGTATCCTTGTCACTTTTTCTCTTATTCCTCTTGCTGCCAACACTGATTCTATACGCCCGCTATACCGTCCAAATGAATAAAAAAATCAGCTCATTCTGTCGTTTCGTAGAATTGTTTGCCCGTTATTATAACAGTCGCAAAAACATCGTCCTTACCTTTCGTGAAATGATAGAGGAGTGCCCCAAAGAGTTATTGCCTGACCTCCTTCTGCTGAACAATAGCCTTTCGGATGGGGGGAACTCGGTTGCGGCAGTAGAACAATTTGCGCAGAGACTGGACCATCCGTGGGCTTTTGATTTTGCAACGTATATTTCCAGCGGTTTGGAAGGAGAAACAGAAGATATTCAATCACCTCTAAATCGGTTAACGAATGAAATGTTTGTACAACAAGATGAAAAGCATGAGCGTGATAGTGAAATATACTCCATTTGGATCAGTCTGCTTATCGTTATAGCCATTTGTATTTGTTTGATCCCCTACAATCAAGGGTTACTTCAAGATTCCTATCGTCTCTATTTCTACACGCCAGATGGACAAGCCATATTAGCGATTGCGACGACTGTGTGGACCTTTTCGATCCTGTTGGCGTTTATTTGGGGAAGGAGATATCGCTAATGCCAATGCTAATCATGTATACCTACCTTGGATTAGGCGCTCTATTTGTTTTTAGTGCAACGTTTATGATCGGGAAGTATTTGTTTCACAAGCAAAAGCCGAAGCTGTTTGTTTCCGGGGTGTGGTGGGGAAAGTGGGAGCAGGCACTCAAGCCTGACGAAGACGACAAATGGGAACAGTTACTATCACGAGCAGGAAGGCCTTTTGGATGGGGAAAACCAGAGTGGGTGTTTCTGCAATTGTTGACTGGAAGTATCGTTTGCATCCTGATTCTTATGTGGGTCGTCGTAAGCCGAATGGAATCATTTCCACTTCTGTCGATGTGCCTGGCATCTGCTGGGAGTTACATGCTGCCGTACATGGGCTTGAAGATGTGGGCAAATCACAGAGAAGATATGCTGAGCACAGATATCGCCAGATTTATCAATCGCTATGTGACCCTTCTAGAAAATCAGGTGCCCATTTACAATGCCATGGTCAAGGCAGCAAGACCTACTAGAAAGCTAAAAGAGTATATTCCTACTTTATCTGATTGGAACAGAGACCCTAATGAGGCGCTTGAGAGCTTTAAACGCAAAATTGGCGTCGACGACGGAATTATCCTCGTATCGAGCATGCGTACAATTGAGACGCTGAGCGAAGGACAAGTAAGTGCAACTATGCAACGAATGGAGTGGGCTGTCGATCACCGAAGAATGTTCCGTCATCGAAAAAAGATAAAATCTTTGGGGATTGGCTACACGGTCATTGTCTACCCGGCATTTTACATGGGGTTATTGGTAGCTATGTTTCCTTGGTATAAGCTGCTCACAGAAATTCTTGATAAATATTTGACCTGAGGAGGAGCAACTCATGACCAAGCTATTATCTATCATCATGTGCATCGTTTTCTCTTTAGGAATAATCGTTTCTAGCTTGTCCGAAATAAACACATCGGTAGTGAGAGAAGACGGGCTGAGAGATCGAGCAGTTGGGTGGATCGATAAAGCCATACCTTAAATCACGTATGAGAAAAGGGGAAATTCGAGATGTCGAAAATGTTTTTTATATTTTTAGCATGCGTCATGGTGTTAGGGATCGGTGTCAGCAGCTATGGCAATGAGTTAAGCCCCGCGGCAAACGATTCTGCCGAGAGCATTAACCAATCCATCACATCGCTGAACTACGATACTCGAAATGAAAACATCAACTATAGGATGCAAAACGGCACATCCTATACGTCGTCAAACTGATGCTGCACATCCACGTTCTTCTCATCATTTCGATTATGGTAGGGAGCTTGTGCGCGGTGCTTTGGAATCTCCAGCCAGAGGAGCAGCTTAAACAGACGCAACGGGAAAGGGTGTATCGAGCAGCGACGGTCATCTTCCATTAAAGAGGAGCTGGCGTTTCTAAAACGATGGTGAAAGCAAAAGTCTTTCTTATTTGTCTACTGGTCCTTCTATTGATCACTTCTGCACTGGGAGCTTACCACTTGTACGCAATGGAAAGGGCGATTGCCCGTGGAATCTATGCTGACTTACTGGATGATATGCAGGACATCGGGTATTTGGAGCCTACGTTAGCAGATTACTATCTCCTTAAAATGAAAGAACTAGGTTGGGAAGTGACAGGGGATGTGTTTGCCGGGAGCTGGCCTCGAACCGAGAGCGAGCGAGCTCGCAAAGAGCGGCAGGAGGCGATTACCTTGTCGGTTACCATCCAGCCTTCAAAAGTGACCCAATGGCTGCACAAATTTGTGGAGGGGGATACATCCTTTTCCTTTACGGGAAGCCGTCCGTCCGAATACTTTGATCCAGGGTGGTAGTGTATGAATAAAATGATTAGCATTTTGGCTGTAATGGCTATTGTTTTGCCTTTGACGGTAGGTTTGCTTCTCACCGGTCCGCAAAATCTCCTATCGGCATGCACGCAGTTTTTCGGTGATTTGCTCGCTGAAGTAACGCGTTTTGGTACAGGCTAATGGGTCAATTAATCGCTGTGATTCTGAACATTATGGTTATGCTACTCGTTCCATTAGGGCTTTTACAGGTACATACGGTTGTTCAGGCCAGAAACGAATTATTGGAAGTGAGCTCGGCCGCTACAAAATACGTCAGCAACCACGGGGGAACGAGTGAAGCCAACTTGCAACAAGAGGTTCGGGCATTGATTGCTAGTGAGCTGAGGGAGAAAAAGTTTTCTGTTTCGGATCAGGACTTGTCTGTCAGTGTCACTCGCACTCGTTCACTTGATCCCGTCCTATGGAGCCACGAAGATGAGTTTGTTGTGGAGCTGGCAATTCCATACCCCCGCTTTACCTCATGGATTCCAATGCCGGCTGATTCCTTGCAAGTCCAAAGACTAGGAACAGTTAACATCATGGACTACGATCTGTAAAAGCTCCCGTTAGGAGGCTATCGTTACGGGTATAAACATCTTATCCATTTCTACGATGCTGTTCTTTTTGCTGGTAGGTATGTTTATTGTAGATGCAGACATCGCCATGCAGAAAAAAACAGAAGTGAAGATACTCCTGGAGTTGTCTAATCATCACGCCACCTTTGCTGTTGATCCTGTATTGAAAACAGAGGGTGTGATTGATCTGCTAGAAGACGAGGCTCTTGAACGTTTTGATGACAGAATGTACGAAAATGGTGGATACCGTCGTGAGCAAACCTTGTTCGTCCCTCAAGCAGACAGTGTGACCACTGATCCCATACCTTTCTCGCGTTATTATGTGGATTTCCGTTCGTGGCGTAATGACCTCCAATTACACCTACAGTACAATGGGACAACACTCGTGACAGAGCGGGCAACGAAGGGGCCAGCGCGTCCGGGAGGCGGAATGCTGCAGATTACCGTCGTAACTGAGAGTGGGGAGGAACTACAGCTAGCACCGAAAGCAATGGTCGGTCCATCCCATGTCGTAGTTGCCTACATCGACGAGCGACCGTTTCTGCCGATGCTGCCGTCACATTCGTTTCCAGTCGTATCTGTAGAAGAACTGAAAGATTAGTCAGACTTATTTACAAATTGCAAATTCTTCTGGTACTATGTAGGAAAGTGCTTACCCAGCTTGCGATTGTGAGGAAGTCGCTCTCCGAACATCCCGTTTGCCGGTTCGTTAAGCATAGTAAAAGTGGGGTTATTGATTTGTTTGATAAAGATACCATTTATATCGTAGGCGATGCACAGTCCTCTTCGAACAATCCGATTACACAGCAATTCAGTGCTTTTTTTATCGGATTGGTTGTCGATACTTCCAACGACAAGATCGTAGATGCGGCCTGTTCCTCCACGGTCCAACTGACGTCTGACTTTGCTCGGTCGATCTTTATCGGTCATTCAATTATGGCGTCGGAGGAAATTGGCGAAGAGATTCGCTTTCGGTATTTTGGATCTTCCCAAAAAACATTGATCGCAGCGTTCAAGGACGCGCAAAAGAAGTACAAACAAGCAGTTTCCACGAGAAATAAAGCTACAGTCACCAAATGAATACACCCGCTGCTTTATTTATTCGTATGCACGGCATACACGTAAGTAAAACCCAGCAAATGCCATGATCGCGTGCATTTGCTGGGTTTTTTGCTTATTACGAGAGTTCAGTCCCTGCCACCAACATGGTTTTACGGATTTTTGATGAAAAGGAGGAGAGTCCTTGCTATCTTTTGTCTTCCGCAGATTTATCTCCATGATCGTGACTTTATGGCTCATCATTACCCTCACCTTTTTCCTGATGCATGCCGTTCCAGGATCTCCTTTTGAAAAAGAAGGAAAGGCATTAAACGAAGCGGTTGCTGCCAACCTCAATGCCTACTACAACCTGGATAAGCCACTACTCGTCCAATACGGGCTGTACTTGCAAAAGCTGGTGCAGTTTGACCTTGGGCCATCTATTGCCAACAGCTCGGATACGGTCAACAAAATGATCGCCCGTGGATTCCCCGTTTCTTTTCAACTCGGTCTGATTTCTGTCGTCTTTGCGATTGTCACCGGTATCGCTCTTGGTGTGATCGCCGCGTTACGACATAACCGTCTCATTGATTACCTTGCCATGATTATTGCTGTTATCGGGATATCTGTTCCCAGCTTTGTTGTCGCTTCCTTATTAATCAAATATTTGGCGGTCGAGTGGAAGCTGTTGCCGACTGCAACGTGGGGGTCTTGGCAGCATGTGATTATGCCAGCGCTTGCATTGGCGTTTGGTCCGATTGCGATTATCGCTCGTTTGACTCGTACCAACATGCTGGAAGTGTTGACCCAGGAATACATTGAAACCGCTCGCGCAAAAGGGCTGTCTCCGGCGACGATCGTGTTGAAGCACGCACTGCGTAATGCGATTTTGCCTGTTGTCACGCTTTTAGGCGCACTGATTGCCAACGTTTTAACGGGCAGCTTTGTGATCGAAAAAATATTTGCGATTCCTGGGATGGGGAAATATTTCGTCGCTGGCATTAATAATCGTGACTACTCCGTCATTATGGGAACGACAGTCTTCTATAGCGCACTTTTGATTTTCCTGATGTTTGTCGTCGATGTACTGTACGGCATCATTGATCCACGAATTAAGCTGCATCGAAAGGAGAGCGAAGGATGATCGTTTCTGATGATTTATTTATCCCCATGCGAAAAGACAACCTCAATGCGGAAGCGATTGTGCGACCTCAACTGACGTTTTGGCAAGAAGCTTGGCTTCGCCTCCGAGGAAACAAGCTGGCCCTGATGGGGTTGGTGGTTATTATCTTGCTTGGGGTTATGGCTACGATTGGACCGATGATCTCTGGTCATGAATACGCCAAACAGTCGATTATTATGAAAAACAAGCCGCCATCGGAAGCGAACTGGTTTGGAACCGATGATTTTGGTCGCGATGTGTTCACTCGTGTTTGGTATGGTGCGCGGATTTCCCTGTTTGTCGGTTTGACAGCAGCACTTATCGATTTTTTCATTGGTGTCTTGTATGGAGGAATTGCCGGATATTTGGGCGGGCGAATCGATAATATCATGATGCGTTTCGTCGACATTTTGTACGGACTTCCTTATTTGTTGGTTGTGATTTTGCTGATGGTCGTCATGGGACCCGGACTTTTAACCATTATTATCGCGTTAAGTGCGACAGGCTGGATCGGGATGGCGCGGACTGTACGCGGTCAGGTCCTGCAAATGAAAAACTCGGAGTACGTACTGGCGGCAAAGACAATGGGGGCAAAGCCTTTCTACATCATTCGCAAGCATCTGCTGCCCAACACAATTGGCATCATCATTGTCTATGTCACGTTATCTGTTCCATCTGCGATTTTTGCAGAGGCGTTTCTGAGCTTCCTCGGACTCGGTATTCAGGCGCCAATGGCTAGCTGGGGAGTGATGGCTAACGATGGACTCCCCACCATTTTGTCCGGTCATTGGTGGCGGCTCATTTTCCCTGCTTTCCTCATCTCGCTGACGATGCTTGCGTTCAACGTGCTCGGTGATGGCTTGCGCGATGCGTTCGATCCGAAGTCAAGGAGGTAGGCAACATGGATAAAACGGAAAAGCTGCTGGAAGTCAGTGGGCTTCGGGTCACATTCAAGACGCATGGCGGTGAAGTGAACGCTGTTCGGGACGTGAACTTTACTTTGAACAAAGGGGAGACACTGGCGATTGTTGGTGAATCCGGATGTGGGAAGAGCGTGACTGCAAGGAGCATCATGCGTCTGATCCCGGAGCATATCGGAAAAATCGCGGGTGGAAGCATTCATTTTAAAGGGCAGGACCTGGCAAAGCTGCCAGAAAAGCAAATGCGCGAGCTGCGTGGGAAAGAAATCTCCATGATCTTTCAGGATGCGATGACGTCGCTCAACCCGACAATTACGATTGGCGAACAGATCATGGAAGGAATCGTTCGCCATCAAAAGGTAACCAGAAGCGAAGCCAAGCGGCAAGCGATTGAAATTCTCACCTTGGTCGGGATCGCTAATCCAGAAAGTCGTCTCAAGCAGTACCTCCATCAGTTCAGTGGCGGGATGCGCCAACGGATCATGATTGCGATTGCGCTAGTCTGTAAGCCGTCCATTCTGATTGCGGATGAGCCTACGACTGCGTTGGATGTAACGATTCAGGCGCAAATCATCGAGCTGTTCAAAAGCATTCAACGAAAGACGGGAGTCTCGATCATTATTATCACGCATGATTTGGGAGTCGTCGCCAAGATTGCGGATCGGGTCAATGTCATGTATGCCGGAAAGGTGGTAGAGTCCGGACCTGTTCGCGACATTTTTTACAATCCGCAGCATCCCTACACCAAAGGCTTGCTGGCGTCGATGCCACGTTTGGATGCGGATCGCTCTATTCCGCTCAGCCCCATACCTGGAACACCCCCGGATTTGTTCAGCCCGCCAATTGGCTGTGCATTCGCTGCGCGCTGTGACTACGCGTTGGAAGTATGTCGGAATTACCAGCCTGCGGAGACCCATGTCCATAGCAAACACGCAGTTTCCTGTTGGTTGCAGGACCCACGGGCGAAGAAGTTGCTGGCGTCGATGCAGCCACCAACGGGGACCTGATTCATGGCTGTCGAGGGCAGTGGTCAAGCCCGGCTTCATTCGTGTAAAAGAGGGTGTCGTCTAACGGCGCTAGCCTTTTACGTCATACAAAAACAAAAAAATAAGGGGGAAGAAACAGTGAAAAAACTATCAACATTGTTGCTGACGGCTACGCTGGGTGTGTCCATGCTCATGGCTGGATGTACATCGGGTCAACCAGCTGCACCGAGTGAGCCTGCACCAGGCAACACAGCTCAGCCAAACGCTCCGACGCCGGGTGATCAAGCGGCAAAGCTCCTCTTGCTGAATAATATCAAGGAACCGACGTCATTGGACCCGCCGATTGGCTTCGATGAGCCGTCCTATAACATTTTGAACAACTTGATGGAAGGCTTGACTCGCCTGGACGAAAATCAAAAGCCTCAACCAGCGGCCGCTTCCGAATGGAAAATCTCCGTGGATGGAAAAACCTACACTTTTACCCTGCGTGACAACAAATGGTCCAATGGTGAACCGGTAAAGGCTCAGGACTTCGAATTCGCGTGGAAACGCATGCTTGATCCTGCACTAGCATCTCCGGCAGCATCCCTTGCGTACATTATTGAGGGCGCGGAGGCATATAACAGCGGGAAAGGACCGGCGGATGGCGTAAAAGTAAAAGCCGTGGACGACAAGACACTAGAGGTCGTTCTCGCTCAACCAGCTTCCTGGACGCTCCTGTTGGCATCCAACCCAGCTTTCTTCCCTGTACACAAAGCAACTGTAGAAAAAGACCCGAAATGGGCGGCAGAAGCAGCAAGCTTTGTTGGAAACGGACCATTCAAGCTGACAGAGTGGGCACATGACAGTGAACTGAAAATAATGAAGAGCGATACGTACTGGGACGAGGCTAATGTAACCCTGCCTGGTGCCGTTTGGAAAATGATTGATGACGAGAATACCGAGTATCAAATGTTTACGAACGAAGAGCTGCATAGAACGACAACCGTTCCTGCAGACATGGCAGACCAATTGTTCAAAGACGGCAAAGTATTCGTGCGTGATGGAGCAGGTACAGAGTTCTATCGTTTCAACGTAACGAAGGAGCCATTTGATAACGCCAATATTCGTAAAGCCTTTAGCTTGGCGATTGACCGTCAAACGCTGGTCGACCTGGTGCTGATGCGTCAACAAAAACCGGGAACAGGCTTCGTATCTTTTGGTTTGCCTGATGCTAACGGTGAAGGACAATTCCGTGAGGTAGGCGGAGAATTGGTGAACTTCAACCGAGATGAAGCGAAGAAGCTCCTGGAACAAGGAATGAAAGAAAAAGGCTACACAAAGCTGCCAGAGGTTACACTCACGTACCGCAGCGGAACGGCTAACGAAAAAACGGCACAAGCCGCGCAAGAAATGTGGAAGCAGACGCTGGGCGTAGATGTGAAGCTGCAAAAAGTTGAAGGAAAAGTTTTGACGGATATGCAAAAGCAATTGCAGTATCAAATTGCTCGTTCTTCCTGGTTGCCTGACTTCGGTGATGCGATCAACTTCCTCGACATTTTCCAATCGAAGGCAGCAAGCAATCGTACGGGCTGGAGCAATGCGCAATTCGACAAGCTGATCCAAGACGCATACAAGGAGCCAGACGATGCAAAACGTCTGAAGCTGCTCCATGATGCAGAAAAACTCTTGTTGGATGAAGCACCAATCGCACCTCTTTATTTCTACAACACTTCCTTGCTCTCAAGCGACAAGGTGAGTGGTATTCAAAGCTCTTCACTGAGCTACACAGACCTGAGAAAAGCTGTCGTGAAGTAAGAAAGAGTGAGTTGGGAGAAGTCATTTCAGGCGGATGGAATGACTCTCCCCCCTTTTTTGCTAGAATTTTTAATAGTGCTATAATTTAGTATGTCTATTAGAAAAAACACAACTAAAGAAAGCACGAGTACTGGAGAAGATGGAGGAAAACATGATTATTCAAGCCATCGAAGTAAAACGAATATCTGTTCCATTGAAAAAGCCTTTTAAAACCGCTTTGCGTACGGTGCACAGTCTGGAGTCCATTTTAGTGAAAATCACCTGCGACAACGGTATGGTCGGGTGGGGCGAAGCTTCGGCAACCGTCGTCATTACAGGAGACAGCATCGAGAGCATCGAGTCGGCGATTATGAATACGATGAGACCTCAGCTCATCGGCTTGAATTTGCTTGCCTATGAACGAGTTTTCCAAACCTTGCATCAATCCATGGTAGGAAATACGAGTGCGAAGGCAGCAGTTGACATTGCGTTGTACGACCTCATTTCTCAGCGCGCAGGAATGCCGTTGTATCAATTCCTGGGTGGTTACCGTGACCAATTGGAAACTGACTATACCGTCAGCGTGAACTCCCCGAAAGAAATGGGTGAGGATGCGGCTGCCTATCTCAAGCAAGGCTTTAACGTACTGAAAATCAAGGTCGGCAAGGACAATATCGAGGATGACATTTTGCGCATCCAGGAAATTCGCAAATCCGTGGGCAATCAGGTGAAGATTCGTCTTGATGCCAACCAGGGATGGAATGTAAAAGAAGCGGTGCAATCCATTCGCAAAATGGAGGACATGGGTCTTGGCATCGAACTCATTGAGCAGCCTGTAAAAGCGCATGATCTGGAAGGCTTGAAGCGGGTAACAGACTCGGTCGATACGCCAATCATGGCTGACGAGAGTGTGTTTTCACCAGCACAGGCCCTGCAGGTTTTGCAAAACCGTGCGGCTGACATGATTAATATCAAGCTGATGAAGGCTGGCGGCATTTACAAAGCACAATTGATCAACCAATTGGCTGAAGAGTACGGTATTCCATGCATGGTTGGCAGCATGATCGAATCGCGTCTGGCTGTATCAGCGGCAGCTCATTTTGCAGCTAGTAAGAAGAATATCACCCGCTTTGATTTCGATGCTCCGTTGATGCTTTTGCACGATGGCATAGAAGGTGGCGTAACGTACGAGGGACGCTTGATGCGCATGCCAGAAGAGTCTGGGCTCGGTATTCGTTCCGTCAGCCTGTGGGAGGGGGAGAACTAAGATGAAATCTGCCATTGTTTCTGTTTCTGTCGCCACTGTGTGGACCAAGCCGGAGTCGCCGCGTGATATGGACCAAGTGGCACTCCAATCGCCGGTAGATGCACGAAGCTGGCTCGCTTCCCTTACTGTTGAGGAGAAGCTTGGTTTTTACGACAATAACGCGATTCAAACACAAGCGCTGTACGGTACGCGTGTAGAGGTAGTCGAGGAGCAAGGGGAATGGTCACAAATTCTGATTCCTGATCAGACTACGAACAAAAACGCAACAGGCTATCCGGGCTGGGTTCCGTCTCGTCAGCTAGCACCGTGGTCAGATGCTTTTGAGGTACAGCAAGGCCAAAATCTGGCGATGGTCACGGCGGCGTTTACCCGTCTACATACACCTGACCAAAAACCAGACATGGAGCTTGCGTTTTTGACCAAACTGCCGCTGATCGAGGAAACCGCGGACTGGGTAACGGTAGCGACAGCGAACGGCACAGGACTTTTGCCAAAAGCAGACGTCCAAATCGTGAAAGCAAACGAGCCCATTGAGCTTTCCGGTAATCGTGGAGAGGCAATCGTAGAAGCGGGTAAGCGATTCCTCAACCTGCATTATTTATGGGGCGGCATGTCCTCTTACGGGTATGACTGCTCGGGATTTGCATACAACATGCACCGATCTGTCGGTCTCCAGATTCCACGTGATGCTTCTGATCAGGCAAAAGCCGGACAGCTCGTGGAAAAAGATGCTTTGCTTCCGGGCGATCTGCTGTTTTTTGCCCATGAAGAGGGGAAAGGCAGAGTCCATCACGTGGGCATTTACATGGGGAATGGCGAAATGATTCATTCTCCGGATTCACGAAGCGCCATCGAGATCGTCAAGCTGGATGGCTACAAGCTCGAAAAGGAACATTGCGTCTCCAGACGATACTGGTAAACGGATAACGGGGAGGAGTGGCCAGATGCAACGAAAGAAGCTGGTCCAGGTAAAGAACCTGACAAAAACCTTTACGTTGGGTAAAGGGCTCTCACTTACGGCAGCGGACAATGTTTCCTTCGATATATACGAGGGGGAAACGTTTGGACTGGTAGGGGAATCTGGCTGCGGAAAATCGACCACAGGCCGTACAATCATCGGATTGTATCAACCGACGACAGGTGAGGTTATTTTTGACGGGCAAAATGTCCATCAGGCATCATCTGCTGAGCGGAGTAAGCTGACACGCCATATGCAAATGATTTTTCAGGACCCATATGCTTCTCTGAATCCCCGAATGAACATTGCGGAAATCATTTCGGAGGGCCTGTATCTGAACGGGCTATATAAAGGGAAAGAACGAATGAATCGTGTGATTGAGCTGTTAGAGATGGTTGGTTTGCAAAAAGAGCATGCCAACCGTTTCCCGCACGAGTTCAGCGGTGGTCAGCGACAACGGATAGGGATTGCTCGGGCGCTTGCCGTCAATCCTACCTTCATCATTGCCGATGAGCCGATTTCCGCACTCGATGTTTCGGTTCAGGCACAGGTCGTTAATTTAATGAAGAAATTGCAGCAGGAACAAAAGCTGACGTATTTGTTTATCGCGCATGATTTGGCGATGGTCAAGCACATCAGTGACCGTATTGGCGTCATGTATTTGGGCAATATGGTCGAGATGACTGCCAGTGAAATACTTTACGAATCACCGAAGCATCCTTACACGCAAGCGTTGTTGTCGGCCATTCCTGTCCCCGATCCCGACTTGGAGAAAAGCCGTGAGCGCACCATTATCGAAGGTGACGTTCCCAGCCCGATCAATCCACCTAGCGGCTGTGTATTCCGTACACGCTGTCCGGTAGCCAAAGCCGTATGCGCCGAAAAGAAGCCTATCTGGCAGGAAGTAGACAACAACCACTTCGTCGCCTGTCACTTGTATCAGTAGCCTTCTGTTTTATCAGAAGATTCGACATTGTCTTTTTGCCATCCCTCGATAATGGGATGGCTTTTTCTTCATAAACTTTTAACTCTAAACTATGAAAGGGCTTACATCAACTATTCGGAGAGGAGAACTGTTAATATTCTGTTAACTGGCAGGAATCAAACAGGTTTTGTCGAAATACGGATACAGTAAAACATTCCGTGACTCACCTACTTCATCGTGAACTTCCATTCCAGAGAAGTGAGGGTTGCATATGACTCTGAGTACCTCCTCGTTCCATTCAACTCCCCGTCGCTGGCGGGAAGTGGAGACACAGTTGGGAATTGTTGTTCCTAGATCACTTCGATCGGACACTTCTGCTCTACTGTTTTTGGAAAGCGTCGCTGCAACACCCATGTTGGACAAAGAAGAAGAGCTTGCTTGCCTGATTCGCTATCAAAGGGATGACGATCTTGAAGCACGTGAAACGATAGTGCGCGCCTATTTACGATACGTAGTTAGTACCGCTTTGCGCCATTTGAAAAGAGGGATGCCGTTCCTGGATTTGATTCAGGAGGGCACGATAGGTTTGTTTACCGCGATTGACAAATTTGATGTGGGACGTGGCGTGCGTCTCTATCATTACTCACACTGGTGGATCTCTCAAGCGATCACCCGTGCCATCAACGACAAAGCAACTTTGATTCGCATTCCTGTCCACATGCATGAGCAGATTCGCCAGTATCAGAAGCAAGTACTACATCTCGTCCACGCATTGAACCGTACGCCTGATCGGCAGGAGATTGCCGTACTCTTGGATATTCCACTAGAAAAGGTGGAAGCCATCGAACTGGCTTTAATGATGAAGATGGAGTCCATCGACGCTGAGCTGGATAGTGAGAAATGGCAGGCTTGGCATGAAGACGAGAGCTTGAGCTACGCAGAAATCATGGATGATGGGTTGTCCTCTCTGGATGACTGGATTGAAAAGGTAGATCTTCGCTCGCAAATGCGCGCAGCGTTGGAGCGGCTTAGTCCCCGCGCCCAAGAAATTATCTCCATGCGTTATGGTCTCTATGATGATCAAGTGTATACGCTGGAGGAAGTGGGGAAAATGTTCGGTCTTACCCGCGAGCGTATTCGCCAAATTGAAGCGACGACGATTGACCGATTGCGTACGCAAAAAGCTTCACACGTATTAAAAGATTATTTAACCTAACATAGGATTTAGTTAATTCGACCCCTCTTCTTACAGAGGGGTCTTTTCTGTCAGAAATGGTCGAATTCACAAAGTGTCAGACTCACAGTGGGAGAAGCGTAGTCTTTTTCTCCTTGTGGTAAACTGGTAAGATAGCTTCATGTTTTTTTCACTATGTAAAGAGGTAGTTTGAAAAGGAGGATCGCTACATGGGCGATTATATGATAAGAGCAACCGGTTTTAATGGGCATGTTCGTGCATTTGCCGCACGCACGACAGAATCTGTCGAAGAAATGCGTCGTCGTCACGACATGTGGAATACAGCGACAGCAGCAGCGGGACGTACGCTGACTATTACCTTGATGATGGGGGCTATGTTAAAAGGAAACGAGAGCCTCCATGTCAAAGTAAAAGGAGGAGGACCAATCGGGCAGATCATGGCGGAAGCCAACGCACATGGTGAAGGAATCGCTTATGTAACCAACCCGCATGTCCACTTTGAGCTAAACGATAAAGGTAAGCTCGATGTAGCGCGTGCAGTGGGAACAGACGGGTTTGTGTACGTAACGAAAGATCTCGGTCTCAAGGAGCCGTATCAAGGCAGTTCGCCGATCGTCTCTGGTGAGATTGGGGAAGACTTCACTTATTATTTTGTGATGTCCGAGCAAACGCCCTCAGCAGTAGGCGTGGGTGTACTGGTTAACCCTGAGGACCGTTCTGTTTTGGCTGCGGGTGGATTTATTCTTCAGCTGTTGCCGAATACGCCAGAAGAGGTTGTAGCAGCAATTGAAGAACGCCTCGGACAGCTTCCACAGGTTTCTCGCATGATTGGCGAAGGTTTGACTCCTGAAGAGATTTTGGCCCGCGTATTGGATGAGCCAAAAATCCTGAGCCGCACGGAGATTCAATTTAGCTGCAAATGTACAGCGGATAAGGTTGTTCAGGCACTGATCAGCATGGGACGCGAAGAAATGGAAGGTATGATTGAAGAACAGGGCGAAGCAGAAGTACACTGTCATTTCTGTAATGAACGTTACCATTATGACAGATCCGCGTTGGAAGACATCCTGAAAGACATGTAAGCGCGGCGTCAAGTAGGGGAGTGTTGGCATGACCAACGTAAAAGGGTTGTGGGCATTCATTGGGGCGCTTGTATTGTTGCTGCTTGCCGTTACCTGGGCATGGTACCAGGCATCAGGCAAGCTGCAGCCTGCCGCCATCGTAGGGGATAAGACGATTAGCAACGATGTGTATGTAACGGCGCTGAAACAAAAGTTCGGTAAGCAAGTGCTAAACGACATGATTAATCGGGAAGTCGTTTTTCAAGAGGCGAAGCGATCCGGCATCACGGTTGATCCGAAGCAGCTGGACCAAGAGCTTTCCCAGATTCGCGACAGCTACGGCAGTCGGACAGATAGCGAGTTTGAGGCTGCGCTGTTAAAACAAGCGGGGACGACCGTGGAAGCCCTGAAGCAGGAGATTTCTTACCAAATCCTACTGCAAACCCTGGCAACGAAGGACATGACCATCAAGGATGAAGAAGTACTAAACGTCTACAACAGCCGATCTGACCGTTATACCCGACCGATGCAGATGCGTTTAGGACAAATCGTCGTGGCTTCCCAAAAAGAAGCGGAACAAGTTTTGGCTGATGTAAAAAACGGGGCAGACTTTCAGACGATTGCCAAAGAGCGCTCGATTGATGCGGATACAGCGGTGAACGGCGGCGACGTGGGCTGGGTTTCCATCAAGGATAATCGATTGCCCGACGAGGCGAAGCCCATTGTAGAAAAGCTGGAGAAAGACAAATATAGCGAAGCGATCAAAATAGAAGATCATTACGTCATTTACCAACTGACAGAGCGCAGGGAAGCCAGTCAACGGACGTTTGAAGAGGTAAAAGATGAGCTGCGCCGAGAAATCGCATTTGCCCAGGTCGAGTCGCTAGATGTCGTGCTGGAGCGATTGCGAAAATCGGTAGGGGTCCAGATTTCTGGGCAAATGCCTCATTGACCAAATAGGCTACCGTTGATATAATTATGTCAATAAATCCTAGCGTTTTACTCGGTTATTGAAAATAGGAGGGGCAGAACATATGCGCGTGGCTAATTCCATTACCGATTTGATTGGATTTACTCCGCTTGTAAAGCTGAATCGTATTGTCACCGAAGATATTGCAGACATTTACTTGAAGCTGGAGTTCTTCAATCCGGGCAGCAGTGTAAAAGACCGAATTGCGTTGTCGATGATTGAGGCAGCAGAGGCAGATGGAAGTCTGAAACCGGGTGATACCATCATTGAACCTACGAGCGGAAATACCGGTATTGGACTCGCGATGGTTGCTGCTGCAAAAGGATATCGTGCTATTCTGGTCATGCCAGAGACGATGAGTATTGAGCGACGCAACCTGTTGCGTGCCTATGGTGCGGAGCTGGTTCTCACACCAGGCAGCGAAGGGATGGGCGGAGCGATTCGCAAAGCGGAAGAGCTGGCGAAAGAAGATAGCTCGTATTTCATTCCGCAACAATTTAAAAACCTGGCAAACCCGGCCATTCACCGTGAGACAACTGCTCGTGAGCTGTTGGACCAAGCGAAGGAAATCGGCGGCGTAGATGCGTTTATTTCCGGTATTGGTACAGGCGGAACGATTACGGGTGTAGGGCAGGTTCTTCGTGAACACTATCCGAATGTACAAATCGTGGCTGTTGAGCCTGCGGCTTCGCCAGTTTTGTCTGGCGGCAAACCAGGTCCACATAAGATCCAAGGTATCGGGGCTGGCTTTGTTCCAGATATTCTCGATACACAAATTTACGACGAAATCATTAAGGTAGAAAACGAGGACGCTTTTGAAACCGCGCGTCGTGTTGCGCGTCAGGAAGGTATTCTCGGCGGGATTTCTTCTGGAGCAGCGATCCATGCGGCTCTGCAAGTAGCAGCGAAGCTCGGCAAAGGCAAAAAAGTGATCGTTGTCATTCCTTCGAATGGTGAGCGTTATTTGTCCACGCCTCTGTATCAGTTCGAAGATTAATTGTAAAAAAATACCGCAAGACCACGGAGCGCCACGTTGGCGACGTGGTCTTTTCTTTTTGTGTCAGGCAACTATATAATGAACGGATAAATAGTGAAAACCGGAGCGTGAAGAGGAAGAATGTTCCCTACCTTTGCTGATTGCCAGACGTATGCCTTATCTTATCCGTTGGTCCCCCTTGCCCTGCGTAAACCGTGGTCTTCGACGATGGATCCGTGGCAGGTGCTCACAAAACTACAGCCTTCTCTGCAACATGCTGTCCTGTTGGAAAGTGGACGAGCTGGGCGGTATACCTTTTTGGCATATGAGCCTATTGCTACGCTGCGCAGTCAGCGAGGAGAAACCATCGTTTCGTACCCAGAAGGAAAAATCGAGAGCATAGAGACTCACAACCCATTGAATGCTTTACGAGAGCTGCTCTCTCGTTACCGTACGCCTGTGCTTCCAAGTATGCCAGATTTTGCTGGGGGCGCCGTAGGCTATATCAGCTATGAGATGAACCGCTTTTTTGAGCCGAGCTTGCCACAGATAGCGACTGACGACTTACAGTTACCAGACCTGTATGTTATGATAATGCAAGACCTTCTTGTCTTTGATCATGAGACCCGAGAGATCATTTGCCTGACGCATTTGAGCGCGGACAATTTGACCGAAGCGAGCTATCGACAAGCAGCATTCCACCTGGAAAAACGCATGGACTCGATTGCTTCATTGGCAATGGATCGCGATGAGACAGATTGGGAAGCTTTGCGCAAAAAACCGCTTGCCAAGCTAGTGCCAGCGTCAGTATCCTTTGCCAAAGACCAATTCGAGGATGCCGTTCGTCGGGTGCAGGAGTACATCGCCCAAGGGGATGTTTTTCAGGTCAATCTGTCGGTACGGCAAAGTAAGCCAGTGCAGGTGACTGCCCCGGAAGTGTACGATGTGCTTCGCAAGCTGAATCCTTCTCCCTATATGGGCTATCTGAGCTTCCCTGAATTTCAATTAGTTAGTGCCTCGCCAGAGCTACTTGTAAAGGTAAAAGGCAAGGAAGTGCATACGCGTCCGATCGCCGGTACACGTCCGCGTGGATTAACGGATGAGCAAGACGATGCATTGGCACGTGAGCTGATTGATAATGAAAAGGAACGCGCAGAGCATGTCATGCTGGTTGATTTGGAGCGCAATGACATGGGCCGTGTCTGTCGCTTTGGCAGTGTGGAGGTCAGCGAATTCATGGTCGTGGAGAAATATTCCCACGTCATGCATATCGTCTCTCATGTCAAAGGAGAGTTGGCAGCAGGCAAGGATGCGCTTGATGCGATCGAAGCGACTTTTCCAGGAGGGACGATCACCGGAGCGCCAAAAGTTCGCACGATGGAAATCATCGAAGAGCTGGAGCCAGTCAAGCGAGGCGTCTATACGGGATCAATCGGCTGGTTTGGCTTCAATGGTGATATCGAGGTCAACATTGCCATCCGCACTATGGTGATCAAGGATGGCGTAGCTCATGTCCAGGCTGGAGCGGGTATCGTGATTGACTCGGTTCCAGAGGCCGAGTATGCCGAGTCATTGAAAAAGGCAGAAGCGTTGTGGAAAGCGCTTGAGTTGAGCGAGCAGAGAACGATGAGTTGAGAGGAGATGAGTGTACGATGATTTTGATGATTGATAACTACGATTCCTTTACCTACAATTTGGTGCAGTATGTGGGAGAGCTTGGGGAAGAGCTACAAGTGTATCGCAATGACAAAATTTCACTGGAAGAAATCGAACGATTGGCACCTGATTATTTGATGGTGTCTCCAGGACCGTGCACACCAAATGAAGCGGGGATCAGCATGGATGTTATCCGCCATTTTGCCGGAAATATTCCGATTTTGGGTGTTTGTTTGGGTCATCAGTCCATTGGGCAAGTGTTTGGCGGAAAAGTCGTTCGGGCCGAGCGCTTGATGCACGGAAAAACGTCTGAAGTTTTCCATGATGGCAAAACTATCTTTCAGGACATTCCTTCTCCCTTTACGGCGGCACGCTACCATTCCTTGATTATTGAGGAAGTGTCCATTCCGAGTGAGCTGGAAGTAACCGCCCGGACAGCCGAAGGCGAAATTATGGCTGTGCGCCATCGAGAGTACCCAATTGAAGGCGTCCAGTTCCACCCTGAATCGATTATTACGGAGCACGGTAAGCAATTGCTGAAGAACTTCCTTACTGCATACGCGCGCCATACGACAGGTTAACACATAGATACGACAAGAAAACCGCCTTTTTACGAGGGCGGTTTTTTTGTGTTCTTCGACAAATGTAAATCTATCTTTACTGTTTCCTTAAACTTCTTTACATTCCCCACGTCATTTCTCAATATTGGAAGATTACAATCTAGTTGAAAATAAATAATAATTCATTTCTTAGGAGGTACATGATGTTCCGTACATTCCCCAAAAAGCTCGTTCCTGTTGCAGTAATCTCCTCGCTGGCTTTTACAGCGTTCTTCGGTCCTACTACAGGTCTTGTAAAAGCAGCAGAAAATAATAACAACGCAAAAGTGAAAAATGTAATCTTCTTGATCGGTGACGGTATGGGTACTGCTTACACAACTGCACATCGTTACATGAAGGACGACCCTTCGACTCCACTGATGGAGCCAACAGAATTCGATAAATATTTGGTCGGTGCACAAATGACTTACGCAGAAGACCATAAGCAAAACATTACAGACTCCGCTTCTGCTGCTACGGCGATGTCTTCTGGTAAAAAAACATACAATAATGCGATTGCGGTAGACAACGACAAATCAGAAGTAGAAACCGTACTCGAGCGTGCGAAAAAAGTAGGTAAATCTACTGGCTTGGTAGCTACCTCCGAAATTACTCATGCTACCCCTGCTTCTTATGGTGCTCATGACGAAAGCCGCAAGAACATGGATGCGATTGCGAATGATTACTATGATTTGAAAATTAACGGCGAGCATTCCATCGATGTGATGCTTGGCGGTGGCTTGAAAAACTTCGTTCGTAAAGATCGTGACCTGACGAAAGAGTTTAAGAAAGATGGCTACAGCTACGTTACTTCGAAGAGCGAACTATTGGACGACAAAAACGGCAAAATTCTCGGATTGTTTGCAGATGGCGGAATGGACAAAATGATCGACCGTTCCAAGGAAACACCTTCCCTGGAAGAAATGACAAATGCTGCAATCGATCGTCTGAGCAAGGACAAGGATGGGTTCTTCCTGATGGTAGAAGGAAGCCAAATTGACTGGGCTGGTCATGACAACGATATCGTTGGCGCAATGAGCGAGATGGAAGATTTCGAGCGAGCTTTCCAAGCAGCGATTGATTTCGCGAAGAAAGATGGCCATACACTGGTTATCGCAACGGCTGACCACTCCACGGGTGGATTGTCTGTAGCGGCTAAAGATGAATACAACTTCTTGGTAGAGCCAATTAAAGCAGTGAAACGTACGCCTGATTTCATTTCGACTGAAATTGCAAAAGGTGCAAATGTAGAGGAAACACTCAAGAAGTACATTGACCTGGAGCTGACTCCGCAAGAAATCGCGTCTGTGAAGAAAGCTGCTGAAACAAAAGACCAAGTGAAAATTGATAATGCCATCGAAGCGATTATCGATACACGCTCCTTTACTGGCTGGACAACAGGTGGACACACAGGGGAAGATGTAAACGTCTATGCGTATGGTCCTGGTAAAGAGAAAGTATCTGGATTGATCGACAACACGAAAAACGCGGATGTCATTTTCGAAATCCTGGGTGGAAAGAAATAAGCGAAAGTAAAATTTTCGTGAGTGATGGGCTACCATGCTACAGTGGTAGTCTTTTTCGCTTGGGGCTGGGAGTAGATTGGGTGCTTTATGCACATCCTTTGAAGAGACTGGGTAATTGACAGGAAAAGGAGTGTTGCCAGCAATGCTGTCGAGCATCGGTATTCCCGGATTGATTTTGCTCTTGATCATTTCCTTGTTGCTTTTCGGACCGAAGAAGCTGCCGGAGATTGGTCGTGCAGTCGGACAGACTTTGAATGAATTTAAGCTGTCGATGAAAGATTTGACGCCGGATGAAGAGGAGAAAAAGATGTGATATGATGCTCTCGACTATATTATCGGGAGAGAGCGCAGATGCACGTTTATGTTAACGGGACGATTTGTCCGGCTCACGAGGCTACAGTATCGGTATTGGACCACGGGTTTTTGTACGGTATTGGTTTGTTTGAAACGTTACGTGTATACGACCGCAAGCTATTTTTATGGGATGCTCATTACGCCCGGCTTTGTTCCGGGCTTTTTGCGTTGCAGATTCAACCTGCTTGGACAAAGGAAGAGCTCGCTTGCGCCATCTTGATGACCATAGATGCCAACGAGTTGCGTGATGCTTACGTCCGCTTGAGTATTACGGCTGGCGCAGAAGGAGTGGGCTTGGTAGCAGGGGGGTACGAGCGTCCGTCCTTATTCGTATTTGCCAAACCTGTAGCACCTCTGGCAGTACCTCCTCCTCCTAAGCGATTGCAGACATTGGCGTTGGCTAGACAGACAGCGGAAGGCCAGCAGCGCTTTAAATCGCACAATTACTTAAACAATGCCCTTGCACGTCAAGAACTCGGCGCCCGTCCCGATGTGGAAGGTCTGTTTTTGACGCATGATGGCTTCGTGGCGGAAGGAATTGTGAGCAATGTGTTCTGGGTCAAGAACGGCAAGTTGTTTACCCCTTCTATTGATACGGGCATTCTTGATGGTGTAACGCGGCGACATGTTTTGACTTTGGCACAGCAATTATCGATGCCTGCCGAAGAAGGTCGATATCGTTTGGAAGATCTGCTCAACGCTGATGAAGTCTTTACGACAAATTCCGTGCAAGAGATCGTTCCGATTACCGAAATTGACGGGCAATCCGTCCCTTCGACATATGGTACATATTCGTGCGAACTGCACCGCGCCTACCGTCAGTCTGTAGCGGCTAGCGAGTAAATTATGGTATGCTACTATTCAATGTGCGAAGACGGATAAAGGGAGTTTGATCATGAAATACAATTCATTTCGAATCCATGCTGCGACCTTCGCTGAGATGGTATCGGAGCTTGTTAAAAGGGGTGTTCCTGTTGCGGAAGCCGAACGCATGGCGGAAGCAGGGACGAGCCTGAAGATTCACACGGAAAACATGAGTGTGGCAACAGCACAGAGTGTGAGAGAGATTATGCACTCTTTTGATGCGGAAGCCATTCTTTCAGACCAACCAGGTACTTCCGACAAAAAATACGTGCTGCTGTTGGCTTCACACACGAAGATGGATTTGGCGTTGGATCATATGAAAACCCAAACAGAAGAACTACGAGCGTTGGCGGCAGAGGTACGGGAAGTTTTAGCTATGCCTGCCAAGCTTCGTGCGCGGCGCGAGCTGAACTGTGGTAAGTATGTTCTGCCACTGGGGGAGCGTACGCTAGTCATGGGCATTTTGAATGTGACACCTGATTCATTCTCAGATGGCGGTCGCTATGTCGATGTGGAGGCAGCACTGGCACAAGCGCGTGCGATGGTTGAGGCCGGAGCTGACCTGATTGATATCGGCGGTGAATCGACACGTCCGGGGTCGGAAGCAGTCGATGAGGCGACGGAGCTGGACAGAGTGCTACCAGTCATTCGGATACTTTCGCAGGAATTGTCTGTTCCGCTGTCCATTGACACATACAAAGCGGCAGTTGCAGAACGGGCTATTTTAGAAGGGGCACATATCATTAATGATGTATGGGGAGCGAAGCGTGACCCGCGGATGGCAGAGGTAGCTGCTCGTCTCAATGTGCCCATTATCCTGATGCACAATCGGGAAGACACGGACTATCACGACTTTTTCCCAAACTATATCAAAGACTTGCGTGAGTCAGTACAGATCGCCTTGCAGGCAGGGGTAAAACAGGAGCGTATCATTCTCGATCCGGGGATCGGGTTTGTAAGGACTGTTGAGCAAAATCTCGAAACGATGCGCAGGTTGGATGATCTGGTAGGGCTGGGCTATCCCGTTCTGCTTGCCACTTCACGCAAGCGGGTGATCGGTCATGTTCTCGACGTGCCTGTAGATGAACGAGTCGAAGGTACCGCAGCGACAGTTGCCCTTGGGGCGGCAAAAGGCTGCCATATGGTACGGGTGCATGATGTCAAAGAAATGAAGC
This sequence comes from Brevibacillus sp. DP1.3A, assembly GCF_013284245.2. Classification (NCBI taxonomy): domain Bacteria; kingdom Bacillati; phylum Bacillota; class Bacilli; order Caryophanales; family Paenibacillaceae; genus Brevibacillus; species Brevibacillus sp. DP1.3A. Next base: position 195,780 of record NZ_CP085876.1, read on the forward strand.
GCGTGACGAAGATGATGGATGCGATGCTAAAAGGGGGCATTTAACCTTGGATAAAATCTACTTCAATGGCATGTCTTTTTACGGATACCACGGTGTGTTTGGAGCAGAGGCTGAGCTGGGCCAACGGTTCTATGTCGATCTGGAGCTATCGCTCGATTTATCCAAGGCCGGAGCAAGTGACGATCTTCACGATACAGTCAATTACGCCGATATCTTTACTTGTGTGCAAAAAATTGTCGAGGGTGAACGATTTCATCTGGTAGAAAAACTGACTGCTGTGATAGCAGAACGCTTATTGGAGCAATTCCCTTTGCATGAAGTTAAAGCAAAAGTGACCAAGCCGAATCCGCCGATCAATGGGCATTATGAGTCGGTTGCGATTGAGATGATCCGTAGAAGAGAGGATTTTGCTTCATGACAGTTTGTGCGTATTTGGCGTTAGGCTCCAATCTTGGGGATCGGGCACAGAACTTGCGCCTTGCGATACAGAGATTGAACGAGCAACCTGGAATTCGCGTGCTTCGTGTCTCCTCTGTTTATGAGACCGATCCATTTGGTAACGTCGAACAAGACGCATTTCTGAATATGGCGATCGCTGTGGAAACAGAACAGAGCCCGGATCAGCTGCTAGAGACGGCGTTGTCAGTAGAGCGAGAGCTAGGTCGTGTGCGAACGGTTCGGTGGGGACCGCGAACGATTGATATTGACTTACTGTTGTACGGGACATCTCGTGTTTCGCAAGACAATCTCATGATTCCTCATCCTGGGCTGAGTGAGCGTGCTTTTGTACTCGTGCCGCTTCGAGACGTTTGGGAAGGCGGCGTTTTACCTGAGCATAACCAGACCATTGATCATTATCTTTCCTTATTGGTAGAAGATCACAAGGGGGTACGTGAGTGGGGAGCAATCAACTGGGAAATCGAATCCGGTCCTTCCGAAAGCTAAAAGGGTATACGCAACAGTCCCTTTCGGACAAGATGGGAGTGTCACTGTCGTTTGTTGGATCACTAGAGAGAGGAACTCGTATGCCAACAGAGCCTGTATTACGGAAGATCGCCAGCACTTTACAGGTAGACTACGATGAATTATGTGCTATAAATAGGTGATGTAATGAAGTTTGGATAGGATTGTCCTCTCCAAGACCCCGACTAAGCGGGAATAAGGAGGCGAAAATAGATGAAAATCGGCAATATCGAGTTAAAAAACAACGTAGTTCTCGCTCCAATGGCAGGTGTCTGTAATCCTGCTTTTCGTCTGATTGCCAAGGAGTTCGGTACTGGATTGGTTTGCGCCGAGATGGTAAGCGACAAGGGTATTGTGCACGGAAACAAAAAAACGATGGATATGCTGTTTGTCGACGAACGCGAAAAGCCACTAAGTTTGCAGATTTTTGGTGGAGACAAGGAAACTTTGGTGAGTGCGGCGAAATATGTAGACCAGCATACGAATGCGGATATCATTGATATCAACATGGGCTGTCCTGTGCCGAAAATTACGAGCTGTGATGCAGGTGCGCGTCTGTTGCTCGATCCAGATAAAATCTACGAAGTCGTATCTGCTGTGGTCGACGCGGTCGACAAGCCGGTTACCGTGAAGATGAGATTGGGTTGGGACGAAGATCATCTGTACGTACTGGATAACGCCAAGGCAGTAGAACGTGCAGGCGGCAAAGCGATTGCTGTTCATGGACGCACCCGCGTACAAATGTACAAAGGAAAAGCTGATTGGGACTGGATCCGTCAGGTGAAGGAAACCGTTTCGATTCCGGTGATTGGTAACGGGGATGTCGCTACTCCTGAGGATGCGAGACGCATGCTGGATATAACGGGTTGCGATGGTGTCATGATTGGACGCGCTGCACTCGGGAATCCATGGATGCTGTATCGCACCATTCAATACTTGACGACGGGAGAGCTCGGACCGGAGCCATCCGCACGTGAAAAGATGAATATTTGTTTATTGCACGCAGAGCGTTTAATCGCGCTGAAGGGTCCGCGAGTGGGCGTTCTTGAAATGCGTAAGCACGCGGCGTATTATTTGAAAGGCTTGAAGGGCTCGACGCATACGAAAAATCTCGTGAATGCGGTTGAGACAGAAGAGGAGCTTCGCAGCGTCCTCATGAACTTTGTCGATTGGATCGAAAACTATGCAGATGACAGTGAAGAACCGCTGGAAACAGCAAGTGATGAGGCTGTCAGCTACTAAAATTGGTGGTTCATTCCAGACATTGACAAGGGTTCCTTCATATCCTATAATACTCCGTAATATTGGGAGTCGAGCTGCCAGTCCACACTGGCAGCTTTACCTTTGAACCTCACAGACGATTGCATTCTGCTGTATATTGTATAGAACATCTACATATAATCCTTTGTACTTTACCCAGTATAAATGGAATCATTTTTTAAAACGGGGGAATTGAACCATGTCTGAAAAAGAAGTCATCCTTACACCAGAAGGTTTAACGAAACTGGAACAAGAACTTGAAGATTTGAAAACGGTTAAACGTAAGGAAGTAGCTGCTCGTATTAAAGAAGCGATTAGCTTTGGAGATATCAGTGAGAACTCTGAATACGAAGAAGCAAAGAATGAGCAAGCGTTCATTGAAGGTCGCATTCTGACCCTGGAAAAAATGCTGCGCAATGCCCGCATCATCACAAATGAAGATGTAGATACAGGTGTTGTAAGCGTTGGTTCCCGCGTGAAGCTGAAAGATCTCGAGTTCGGTGATGTTATGGATTACACGATTGTAGGTTCTGCTGAATCCGATCCGATGAACAACAAGATTTCCAACGAGTCCCCGGTAGGGCAAGCGCTCCTCGGCAAAGCAAAAGGCTCGATTGTTGATGTAAACGTACCGGCAGGAGTCATTCAGTACGAGATTCTTGATATTAACCTGTAAGCAGTCGATCTATGGCGTACCTTTTGCGAGGTACGCCGTATCGCTATTATAAAAGTCTGTACAAAATTGTTAATGCAGGCATTTTCTAGAGGAGTGAGTGAAATGGCAAACGAGCAAGACCTCCAGCAAGAGGACCTTCAACAAGAAGAACAGCAACAGGAAGGGCTCCACGAGCTTCTTCAAGTGCGTCACGACAAAATGAATCAATTGCGTGAGTGGGGCTTTGATCCGTTCGGTAAAAAATTCGAGCAAACGCATCACGCTGCAGATATAACAACAGCTTTTAGCGAAAAGAGCAAGGAAGAGCTGGAAGCGGAAGAGAACGTGGTTACGATTGCAGGCCGCTTGATGGCGAAACGTGGAATGGGTAAGGCGAGCTTTGCTCAACTGCTGGATCGTTCCGGTCAGATTCAAATCTACGTTCGTCAGGATACCGTTGGCGAAGAGCTGAGCAAAGTATTTGATTTGGCTGATATCGGTGACATGATCGGTGTAACTGGTGTTGTTTTCAAAACAAAAACTGGCGAGCTCAGTGTAAAAGCAAAGGAACTATCCTACCTGACCAAATCACTGCGTCCACTGCCTGAGAAATACCATGGTCTCAAAGATATCGAGACTCGCTACCGTAAGCGTTACGTGGATTTGATTGTGAATCCAGAAGTTCGCGATACGTTCATTACTCGTAGCCGCATTCTGACTTCGATGCGCCGTTATTTGGACAACCTTGGCTATCTGGAAGTAGAAACACCTACACTCCATGCGATTGCCGGTGGTGCATCTGCTCGTCCATTTATCACGCACCACAATGCATTGGATATGCAGTTGTATATGCGTATTGCAATTGAGCTGCACTTGAAACGCCTGATTGTCGGTGGCTTGGAAAAGGTGTATGAGATCGGTCGCGTATACCGCAACGAAGGGATCTCTACTCGCCACAACCCTGAGTTCACGATGATTGAGCTGTACGAAGCATATGCCGACTACCAGGATATCATGAGCCTGACTGAAGAAATGGTTGCTCATATCGCGCACGAAGTATTGGGCACCATGAAAATTCAGTACCAAGGCAACGAGATTGACCTGACACCAAAATGGCGTCGTGTACACATGGTAGATTTGATTAAGGAAAATCTCGGCGTCGATTTCTGGAAGGAAATGAGCGACGATGAAGCTCGTGCTTTGGCAAAAGAGCATAGCGTATCCGTTGAGCCTCACCATACGTTCGGACATGTAGTGAATGAATTCTTTGAGCAAAAGCTGGAGCATACGTTGATTCAGCCAACCTTTGTTTACGGTCATCCTGTGGCGATTTCGCCATTGGC
>NZ_CP085876.1:207500-267500 GCF_013284245.2 Brevibacillus sp. DP1.3A
AGTTAAAGCCGCTGATGACCGATCTGTACTCAGCTGGCCGTTTCCGCACGCATTCCAAAAATGACCTAGTTGCAAAATTGTTGTCTGATTACAAAATCGGGCAGGCCATCATGGTAGGAGATCGTCACTCCGACGTGGAAGCAGGCAAGACAAACGGTTTATTTACCATTGGTTGCGACTTTGGTTTTGCGAAACCAGGCGAGCTTGATGGGGCAGATGTCATCATCACCAGCTTCTCTCAGCTACTGAATCATTTGCCAGCAATCGACACCAATACACAAGAACAAACATAAACCATTCCTCAGGGAGTGGTTTTTTTGTTGATCATGTCCAAGTTTCAAGCGACCCTCTTTTGCCCACACTAGAATGTGTAAGGGACACTTGCGGGCACGCATTAAACCCATTATAATTAACGTCAAAGATAGTCAAAGTCAATAGGTAACCTCATAAGAACATACACAGAGGAATAGGAGGCGATGACTTGCGTAACATCTCGGACATCATTGAACATCACTTAAAAGGCATCATTACAAACAGTCCCAATGGATCGATCGAGATTCAGCGTAGTGAGCTTGCCGACCATTTTCAATGTGTGCCGTCTCAGATCAATTACGTCATCAATACGCGCTTTACCGTTCAAAAAGGATACATTGTAGAGAGTAAGCGCGGGGGCGGCGGGTATATTCGCATACGCAAGGTGCAGATTGTCAGCAAAGCACGCTTGCAGCAATTGCTAACAGAAGAACTAATTGGTGAGAGCATCAGTCAGAGCGTGGGAAATGCGATCGTAGAAAGACTATTTGAGGAAGGATTAGTCAACATCAGAGAAGCCACCTTGATGAAAATCGCTACCTCGCGAAACGTATTGACGCTAGAAGCTGAATTGCGGGATCGTTTGCGGGCAAATATTTTAAAGCAGATGATCGCAGCAATCTTGTTGAAGTAAGAGGAGGTATGATGTTATGAACTGTGAGGAATGCGGAAAACGACCGGCGACACTGCATTTGACGAAAATCGTCAATGGCGAAAAAACCGAATACCATATTTGCGAGCAATGTGCTCATGAAAAAGGGGACGTCTTTACCGGCTTTCACAACTTCAGCATCAACAATCTCCTGTCAGGACTTTTAAAATTTGATCCCATGCAAAAGAATGGACGCGAAACGGCAACGAATAAGCCGCTTCAATGCGAAACATGTGGACTCACATATTCTCAATTTAGTAAAAGCGGCCGATTTGGCTGTAGTGATTGCTACACCTTTTTGGGTGATCGACTGGACCCCCTTTTCCGCCGAATTCATGGAAACACACAGCATAGTGGAAAAGTACCAGAGCGGACCGGTGGCAAACTGAAGATCCGTAAAGAGCTGGAGCAACTAAAGCAAGCGCTGCAAAGTCATGTCGCCAGTGAAGAGTTCGAGAAGGCAGCAGAAATGCGCGATCGAATTCGAGCATTGGAACAAAAAATGGCCCAATCGTAGCAAGGGAGGTTAGCTGGTTATGTCCCAAAAGCAGTTTATGCAAAACCCGTGGAGCAATTGGATGAAAGGAGAAGGTCCTGATTCCGACATTGTCATTAGTACACGGCTGCGTATCGCCCGTAACCTGCGCCAGCACCCCTTTCCGTTATTGGCAACGGACTCGCAGGGCGAGGAAGTCGTCAGAAAGGTAACGGAAGTAAGCGATTCGGAGGCAATGCGCAAAAGGCATCAGCTTCAGGTCATCCATATGGACCAAATTAATCCGTTAGAAAAAAGGGTGCTCGTAGAAAAGCATCTGATTAGCCCTCACCTGGCAGAGGAATCTCGCAAAGGTGCGGTATTACTTCGTGAAGATGAGTCTGTCAGCATTATGGTTAATGAAGAAGACCACATTCGAATACAGGTACTATTACCTGGGTTTCGTTTGAACGAGGCATGGGAAATAGGTACGAAGATAGACGACATTTTTGAGAAAAGCTTGAACTACGCTTTCGACGAAACTCGAGGATATCTTACAAGCTGCCCAACCAATGTGGGTACGGGAATTCGTGCATCTGTGATGCTGCACTTGCCAGCTCTGGTGATGACGCAGCAGATCAGCAGAATTTTACAGGCAATTAATCAAGTTGGTCTAGTCGTTAGAGGAATTTACGGAGAGGGCAGCGAAGCTCTAGGGAATCTTTTTCAGTTATCCAATCAGGTCACACTGGGGATGTCTGAATCGGATATCCTTTCCAATCTCTACGGCGTAGCCAGACAGATTATTGAGCAAGAGCGTGTGGCACGTACTTATTTGCTGGAGCATACACGGGTTTCTTTGGAGGATCGGATTTTTCGGTCGTATGGCATCTTGATGTACGCTCGCACGGTAGAGTCCAAGGAAGCGGCTCAACGTCTGTCCGATGTACGTCTGGGAATTGATCTAGGCATCATTCCGAATGTATCTCCGCTCGTCCTAAACGAACTGTTGGTCACGACACAGCCAGGGTTTTTACAGCACCACGCTGGACAAAAGCTCACTCCGGACCAACGCGATGAAAGAAGGGCAAGGCTGATCCGAGAGCGCCTGCGCGTAGTAGAATCACAAGAGTAATCGTAATGGTATCACGCAATTGTTAACCATATAGAGAAAAAACACGGTTATACGGAGGTGTACGATATGATGTTTGGACGTTTTACAGAACGAGCACAAAAAGTACTGGCGCTTGCCCTGGAAGAGGCGGTTCGTCTCGGACACAAAGATATTGGGACAGAGCATGTGCTACTGGGACTTATTCGAGAAGGCGAAGGGATTGCGGCAAAGGCACTGCAATCACTTGGGCTTGGCCTCGATAAAATCCAGAGTGAAGTGGAGTCGTTAATCGGGCGAGGAACAGAGCAGTCCGGTAGTAATTACACACCAAACTATACACCTCGCGCCAAAAAGGTTATTGAACTTTCGATGGACGAAGCCCGCAAGCTGGGTCATACCTATGTCGGGACTGAACATATTCTACTTGGCTTGATCCGTGAAGGAGAAGGCATTGCTGCGAGAATCATGAACAATTTAGGCGTTAGCCTGAACAAGGCACGTCAACAGGTACTCCAGCTTCTTGGTAGCTCAGAAATGATGGCATCTCATCAACCGTCTGGAGGGAATCCAGCGGCGAATACGCCGACACTGGACGGCTTGGCAAGGGATCTGACTGCAATCGCTCGTGATGGCGGGCTGGACCCTGTCATCGGTCGCCAAAAGGAAATCGAGCGTGTGATCCAAGTACTTAGCAGACGCACCAAGAACAACCCTGTTTTGATTGGGGAGCCTGGTGTCGGGAAAACAGCTATCGCAGAAGGTCTTGCCCAAAAAATCGTGAACAACGAAATTCCGGAGACCCTTCGTGATAAACGAGTCATGACACTGGATATGGGAACCGTTGTTGCGGGAACCAAATATCGCGGTGAGTTCGAAGATCGTCTGAAAAAAATCATGGACGAAATTCGCCAAGCAGGAAACATCATCCTATTTATTGATGAGCTGCACACCCTGATTGGTGCAGGTGGAGCAGAAGGCGCAATTGATGCCTCCAACATTTTGAAGCCTGCTCTGGCACGTGGCGAGCTACAGTGCGTAGGTGCCACAACGCTGGATGAATATCGCAAGTACATCGAAAAAGACGCGGCACTGGAGCGTCGTTTCCAACCGATTCAGGTTGATGAACCGACAGCGGAGGATGCTATTCGTATTCTGCATGGCCTTCGTGATCGTTACGAAGCCCACCATCGTGTCAAAATTACCGACGAAGCAATCGAGCAGGCAGTAAAACTGTCTGACCGCTATATTACGGAACGCTTCCTGCCTGACAAGGCCATCGACTTGGTCGACGAGGCGGCATCCAAAGTTCGCTTGCAATCCTTTACGGTTCCACCAAACCTCAAAGAGCTGGAGGGACGTCTGGAAGAGGTGCGCAAGGAAAAAGACGCTGCCGTGCAATCACAAGAGTTCGAGGAAGCAGCAGCACTTCGCGATCAGGAGCAAAAACTGCGTGAGGAACTGGATAAAACGAAAAAAGACTGGAAAGAGCGCCAAGGTCAGCTGAACATGGAGGTTACGCCAGAAGATATCGCACAAGTAGTAGCGAGTTGGACGGGTATTCCTGTGTTGAAGCTGAAGGAAGAAGAGACAGAGCGCTTGCTGAAGATGGAAGAGATTTTGCACGATCGCGTCATTGGTCAAGATGAAGCAGTAAAATCCATCTCGCGTGCGATTCGCCGTGCCCGTGCTGGTCTGAAAGACCCAAAACGTCCAATCGGCTCGTTTATCTTCCTAGGACCTACTGGTGTGGGTAAAACTGAATTGGCTCGTGCCGTGGCAGAGACGCTTTTCGGTGACGAGGATGCAATGATTCGTGTGGATATGTCCGAGTACATGGAGAAGCATTCCACCGCTCGTCTGGTAGGTGCCCCTCCTGGCTACGTAGGCTTTGACGAAGGCGGTCAGCTGACCGAAAAAGTGCGTCGCAAGCCTTACTCCGTCATTTTGCTGGACGAAATCGAGAAGGCTCACCCAGACGTATTTAACATCCTCTTACAAGTACTGGATGATGGTCGTCTGACAGACTCCAAGGGACGTACCGTCGATTTCCGCAACACGGTTGTCATTATGACTTCCAACGTCGGAGCCAGCATGATCAAGAAAAATACGACGCTCGGCTTCACAACCAACGATTCGGAAAGAAAGTATCAGGATATGAAAGACAAAGTCATGGATGAGCTGAAGAAAAGCTTCCGTCCTGAGTTCTTGAACCGTATCGACGAAGTCATCGTGTTCCACTCCTTGGAGCAAGAGCACATCGAGCAAATCGTATCTCTCATGACAGACGAGCTGCGTAAACGTTTGAAAGAGCAAGACATTGATTTCCAACTGACCGAAGAAGCTAAGAAAGTATTGGCAAAAGAAGGGTTTGATCCGGCTTATGGTGCACGTCCTCTGCGTCGTGCTATCCAGCGCCACATCGAGGATAATTTGTCCGAGGAATTGCTCAAGGGCACGATCAGTAAAGGCGATACCGTCAATATCGAAGCCGAAGAAGGCAAGCTGGTTGTCAAGCGCCTCGAAAAAACGAAATCATAAGCTAGGTTGAAATGTAATAGAATGCCTCCTGATTCGGGAGGTATTCTTTTTTTGGGTGCGTAATTATGATAAAAGTAGAGAAAGAAATCCAAGTGAGGGTGCGATTATGTCAAAGTATAAAACGAAATACGCGTGTCAAGAATGTGGCTATGAATCACCAAAATGGATGGGAAAATGCCCAGGCTGCAGCAGCTGGAACACCTTGGTGGAAGAAGTGACGGTAAAAAATGCACATCGTCACGAAGGGATGAGCGGCGGCCAGCGTCAATCTGCGATTCCATTGACCCAGGTAGCCAGTGAAGAAGAGCCACGCATGGATACGACAATCGGAGAATTGAATCGTGTACTTGGTGGAGGACTTGTTCCGGGTTCACTCATTTTGGTTGGGGGAGACCCCGGAATTGGGAAATCGACATTGCTTTTGCAGACATCTTTTGCCTTGGCTCATCAAGGGGCGAAGGTTCTCTATGTATCTGGAGAGGAGTCGGCAAAGCAAATCAAAATTCGCGCGGATCGACTCCATTTGCAAACGCCACCGATGTTTGTATTGGCAGAAAATGATTTGGATTTGATCGAACAGCATATTAATCAAGTAGACCCGGATGTGCTGATTATTGACTCGATCCAGACCGTGTTTCACCCGACGATCCAATCGGCTGCTGGAAGTGTCGCGCAAGTGCGGGAGGCGACTGCCCAATTGATGCGGATTGCAAAAGGGAAAGGAATTGGTACCTTCATTGTCGGTCACGTTACCAAGGAAGGATCTATCGCCGGTCCGCGTATGCTTGAGCACATGGTAGATGCTGTTCTTTATTTTGAAGGAGAGCGCCACAATACGTTTCGAATTTTGCGCGCCGTCAAAAACCGTTTTGGTTCGACAAATGAAATCGGTATTTTCGAGATGAAGGATCGCGGTTTGGAGGAAGTGGCGAATCCATCTGAGATATTTTTGGCAGAGCGTCCATTTGGTGTTGCGGGTTCGACAGTCGTAGCCAGTATGGAGGGCACACGTCCCGTCTTGGTTGAGCTGCAAGCTCTCGTTGCCCCGACCAGCTTTGTAACCCCTCGGAGAACGGCAACAGGGGTCGATCATCAGCGTGTGGCGATGATCATGGCAGTGTTAGAAAAGCGCATGGGCATGATGCTGCAAAATCAGGATGCTTATGTAAACGTAGCAGGTGGGGTCAGATTGGATGAGCCAGCGGTTGATTTGGCGATTGCCGTAAGCATTGCAAGCAGTTTCCGTGACCACGCTACCAATCCGCATGATGTCGTTATCGGAGAGATTGGTTTGACTGGAGAGGTGCGCGGTGTCTCCCGTATCGAGCAACGAGTACGAGAAGCACATAAGTTAGGGTTTAAGCGTGTCATCATCCCGGAGAAAAACATCCGTGGTCTGGATGCGCCAGCTGATATTCAAGTAATTGGTGTGAGCAATATTGCCGATGCGTTGAATGAGGTGATAAGGAGGTAGGAGTGGGCATGCAGGGGAACATCAAAAGAGCTCCGCAATTCGGTGATGTGCTTCGTCTCGTGGCACCCGGCACACAGCTTCGTGAAGGGTTGGAAAATGTTTTACGGGCCAAAACCGGGGGCTTGATCGTCATTGGGTGCGGTCCAGAGATGAAGTCGATTGTCGATGGCGGTTTTTCCATCAATTGTGATTTTTCTCCTGCCCATTTGTATGAATTAGCGAAGATGGATGGGGCGATTATAGTAAGTGAAGACGCAAAACGCATCCTGTACGCGAATACGCAAATCTTCCCACCCTCCTCAATCCCCACGAGCGAGACGGGGACACGGCATCGTACAGCGCAACGGACAGCCATTCAAACGAATCATCTGGTCATTGCGATCTCTCAGCGCCGCAATGTGATCACACTGTATCAGGGGAATTTCCGGTATGTCTTAAGCGAAATCAGCGTCATTTTGGCCAAGGCGAATCAAGCTGTATCTACCCTAGAGAAATACAAGGCCGTGCTTGATCAAACACTGACGAATCTCGGTGCGTTAGAATTCGAGGAGCTCGTTACGTTACATGAAGTTGCCTCGGTTTTGCAACGGATTGAGATGGTTTTACGTATTAAAACAGAGGTCTCCAAATACATATGTGAGCTAGGGGTAGAAGGAAGGCTCGTCAGTATGCAGTTGGAGGAACTGGTCTCAAACATTGAGGAAGAGGCCCATATGCTTATTCGGGATTATTCCCGAGATCCATCCTATTCACCTGATCTCGTGCTTCGGGATATGAAAAAATTGAACTCGGAGGAAATGCTGGAGCTCACTTCCTTTTTGCGAACGCTGGGATATTCCTCCAATGCCAGTATGCTGGATGAATCCGTTTCCCCTAGAGGATATCGGATCCTGTACAAGATCCGGCGGCTGCCCGTTACGATCATCTCAAATCTGGTAGAGCATTTTCATCATCTGCCGCGAATTATGATGGCAACGATCCAGGAATTAGACGAAGTAGAAGGCATTGGCGAGGTCCGAGCGAGAGCCATTAAAGAGGGGCTGAAACGAATTCAAGAACAAGTGTTCATTGACAGACACATTTAAAGTAGAATAGGATAAAGGCATTATTTGTATTCAACATTTGCCTAGGGGACTTGGATAAAAACAAGGTCGACAGGATAACCTGCTCCTTACGCAAAAGAAATCAGGAGGTAGTCTATGTTCGTGAAATCGTTACCGAACATACTAACCGTAAGCAATTTGTTTCTGGGAGTTTTAGCAATTATTCTTGCGTTTCGAGGCGATCAATACGTCGAATATGCAGCGATCACTGTGATCATTGGTATGCTGGCAGACGGGCTGGATGGACGTGTAGCTCGTATGCTAAATGCCCAAAGTGAGTTCGGGAAGGAATTGGATTCCCTTTCTGACGTCATTACATTTGGGATTGCGCCAGCGTTCATCATGTATGTTGTCGTCTTGCAACACTTTGATTTGCTTGGGATTCTCATTACAGCCATTTTTCCGATCTGTGGTGCGCTGCGTTTGGCGCGTTTTAACGTACAGGCCGGGGTTCCGGGGTATTTCATCGGTTTGCCGATTACGGCAGCGGGGGGCGTACTGGCTACGCTCGCACTTTATCACCAAGTTTTCACTCCGGTATTGCTTGCCGTAAGTATGTTGCTGCTTGCCTTTTTGATGGTATCAAAGGTCAAGTATCCTAACTTTAAAAAAGTGGGGATTCCAAAGTCTGCTTACTGGATCACACCCATTATCATCGCGATTGTGGTTGTTGTAGCGATTAAGTATCCGCAGCAATTTCCAAAAATCGTCTTCCTGCCACTTGCTTTTTATGCACTGTACGGAATAAAAAAAAACGTTGACTTTCTTGTCAAAAAATTACGCAAGCGTAAAAACAAAGAGGAAGAATCCGTTCCGTTCGAATAGTTACGGCATAAAAAAACCCACACTTCAATGTGCGGGTTTTTCTTTTTTGTATGCAACTTTTTTTAGGGTTCATTCGTAATACGAGTAGCGGACTTTTAAGACAGATTGAAGACACCCAAAGTATTCAGTCGGTTGGATTCTTTCTGAAGCACATCTTCTAGCTTAATGTCAGTAATATTGCACAAGGCAGTGAGGTAAAAGAGGTTTTTGCCAAGCTCAGCAGTAACTACATCGCGACAATGCTCGCACAGCGGACCGTTAAAGTGGGTGTCCAAATGGGACTTGTTGTCCTCCAGATTCTTGTTCGAATCGTACGTCTGTTTTTTGGCAACCACTTCGACACAGCCGCATTCGGTGATGGCTTTTGTCAGTGAACGGTTAATGCGGGATGCCGTTTCCTGAACTTTGGACATGACGTCCAGTACGCTACGATGTCTGATCAAAAGCTCGGATACTTGCGTTTGAAAGTCGTCTATGTTTCGATTGTCCATCTGGATTCACCTCTGCTTTAGGCTGTTGGTATCGTCATAATTTTCTCTCATTACGATACTGACATTATAAGAAGGGAGCCAGCTCTCTGTCAATTTATCATCGAAGGAAACGAGTGTTCCCGGGTTGACGAGAAAATGACAACTATGTTAAAATTTTTGGCTATTTGACACGGCAAAATCTTTTTTGCTATAGTGAGGGAAAGTAAAATGAAGCATTATAATGATTTGGAAAAAAATAGGGTTTCACTCTTAGGCTTCTGTCTATATTAGTAAAAGGAGGTGAAGGCATGTTACGCCGAGTAGGAAAATTCATTTTTGTTTTGATTGGTGGCGGATTAGGGTATCGATTTGGTGACGAATTGTTCTCGTTGCTCGATCCACTGTTAAACTTTGGTGTAGTAGCCGGATCGCAATATATTGGAGCTGTACTAGGTGCCATCTTGTTTTTCTTTTTAGCGAATTGGGTTGTGGATTATGTTCTGCGCATCGTTCGATGGGGTGAAGAGACACTCGTCAAAATGCCGGTTGTCGATGTGATGTTCGGAGCGATGGGGTTGATTAGTGGTCTTATTATTGCATTCTTATTATTCCTGCCCATCAGTAAAATTCCGATTCCATTTGTAGGAGATCTTTTGCCGTTAATTGTTTCCGGGTTGCTTGGTTATTTGGGCTTCCAGGTAGGATTTCGCAAGCGGGACGAGATTATGTCGGTATTTTCGATTGGACGTAAGGATAAGAAAAAGGAAAGTGCAACATCCGCCACTACCTTGGAAAATAAAATTCTCGATACCAGTGTCATCATTGACGGACGCATCGCAGATATTTGCCGTACCGGCTTTCTGGAAGGGGTACTAGTCATTCCGGGATTTGTGCTAGAGGAGCTGCAGCATATCGCCGATTCCTCCGATGTACTGAAGAGAAACCGCGGTCGTCGTGGTCTGGATATCTTGAACAAGATTCAAAAAGAAATGAAGGTAAAGGTCCAGATTTGGGAAGGCGATTTTGAAGAAGTATCCGAGGTGGATAGCAAGCTGATCAAGCTCGCTAAGCTCATTGGCGGAAAGGTCGTAACAAACGACTTTAACCTGAACAAGGTATGTGAGCTGCAAGGTGTTGCGGTATTGAACATCAATGATTTGGCGAATGCAGTCAAGCCCGTAGTTTTACCTGGAGAAGAGATGAACGTTCAAGTCATCAAGGATGGGAAAGAGCACGGTCAGGGTGTCGCTTATCTGGACGATGGCACGATGATTGTTGTAGAGGGCGGACGAGAATACATTGGAAACGACGTCGATGTTCTCGTAACGAGTGTGCTGCAAACTTCAGCAGGACGTATGATCTTCGCCAAACCAAAGTTGCTGGAACGAGCGTTATAGAAAGACAACAGGAGAGGGATGAATCAGTGAGTACGGGTGTCGTGATCGTTGCAGCCGGTTCGGGTAAACGAATGGGTGGACAACGCAACAAGTTGTGGTTACCGCTTGCGGGCGAGCCGATCTTGGCTCATACGGTACGTCTTTTTGCTACTCATCCCGACATTGATGAAGTCGTGCTAGTGGTGAGTGAAGCAGACCACGCAGAAGTAATGTCCTTGATCTCGGCTGAAAAGCTGACGGTTGTGGTTACTCTGGGTGGAGCAGAGCGACAAGACAGTGTGAGAAATGGCTTGGCATCACTATCCGCAAATTGCGATTACGTACTGGTTCACGATGCTGCTCGTCCTTTCGTCACTCGCAAACAGATCAGTGACATGATCAAACAGGTGCAACAAGATCAGGCAACGATCATGGCAGTACCTGTCAAAGATACGATTAAAGTGGTGGGGGCAAAAGGACTTGTAGAGTCAACCCCGGCACGGGAGAGCTTGTGGGCGGTTCAAACCCCACAAGCTTTTCGTATGTCTTTATTGCGAGAGGCACATCAGGCAGCGGAGGCAGCGGGGAAGCTGGGTACGGATGATGCGATGTTGGTTGAGTGGCTGGGTCATCCGGTATCGATTCTGCACGGAAGCTATGAGAACATTAAGATTACTACGCCAGACGATCTGTGGTTTGGTGAAGAGATATTGCGGAAACGAAAGGGAGAGTAGCTCATGCGTATTGGACAAGGTTTTGACGTGCATCAATTAGTAGAGGGGCGTCCATGCATTATCGGAGGCGTCACCATTCCGTATGAAAAAGGCTTGCTAGGGCATTCTGACGCGGATGTTCTCCTCCATGCGATTAGTGACGCGATTCTTGGAGCGATTGGTGAAGGGGATATTGGCCGTCATTTCCCAGATACAGACCCGGCTTTCAAGGATGCGGATAGCGTAAAGCTGCTGGAGCATGTATGGAAGTTGGTTCGGGAGCGCGGCTACCGCTTAGGAAACGTGGATGCAACGATCATTGCTCAAGCGCCGAAAATGGCGCCATACATCCCACAAATGTGTGAAGTCATTGCACGCGTGCTGGAAGCAGACGATCTCTCGCAAGTGAATGTGAAGGCGACGACATCGGAGAAACTCGGTTTTACAGGTAGAGGAGAAGGAATCGCTGCTCAGGCAGTATGCTTGCTTGTCAAGTAGAAGGGCAAGGTGTAACATAAAGCCTTAGATACGTTTTTACTTAGGTCAAGGTTATAGCCTTTTACATTCATAAGGATGGTGCTACCAATGGCGAAAGAAATTCGCACTCGTTATGCGCCGAGTCCTACGGGGCATTTACACATCGGCGGTGCGCGAACAGCGCTCTTCAATTATCTTTTTGCGAAACATCACGGTGGTTCGTTCATCGTTCGGATTGAAGATACGGACCAAACGCGCAATAAGGAAAATGCGGACGAAGAACAAATGAAAAACCTGAAATGGCTCGGCGTAACTTGGGAAGAAGGTACAGACGTTGGTGGACCATATGGACCGTACCGTCAAACTGAGCGCCTGGACATTTATCGGAAATATATCGATCAACTGCTGGCAGAAGGCAAAGCGTACTACTGCTACGCGACAAAAGAAGAGCTGGATGCAGAACGTGAAGAACAGCTCGCTCGTGGAGAAACACCACGCATTCTGGAAAAGCACCGCCATGTAACGGACGAGCAGCGTGCTCAATACGAAACAGAAGGGCGAGTGCCATCCATTCACTTCCTCGTTCAGGATAATCGCGAGTATGTCGTGAACGACCTGATTCGTGGCCAGGTAACATTCGACTCCAACGAGATGGGCGATTTCGTTATTTGCCGTCCGGATGGAATTCCTACATACAACTTCGCTGTTGTAGTGGATGACTATTTGATGAAAATTAGCCACGTCATTCGTGGAGAAGAGCATCTGTCCAACTCGCCTCGTCAATTGATGATTTATGAAGCGTTTGGCTGGGAAGCGCCTGACTTTGCTCACTTGGCACTGATCCTCAACCAAGATGGCAAAAAGATGTCCAAGCGCGACGAGAGCATTCTCCAGTTCATTGAACAGTACCGTGATCTCGGCTTCTTGCCAGAAGCAATCGTGAACTTCCTTGTTCTTCTGGGATGGTCTCCAGGTGGCGAAGAAGAGATTTTCTTAATGGAAGATCTGATCAAGCTGTTCTCAATGGACCGCGTGAATAAGTCGCCAGCTGTGTTTGATGCAACGAAGATGAACTGGATGAACAACTTCTATTTGAAGCGCCAACCGCTGGATATGATCACAGATATGTGTATCCCGCATCTGCAAAAAGCTGGCTTCATCGAAGAGAATTTGTCTGCTGAGAAGCGCGAATGGGTTCGCAGTATCGTAGGCTTGTACCAAGAGCAAATGTCCTACTGTGCGCAAATCGTTCCGTTGGCAGCTCTTTTCTTCCTCGACGAAGTGGTGTACGATGAAGAAGCAACTCTGGTGCTGAAAGAACCACAATTGCCGGAAGTACTTGCTTCCTTTGTGAAACACCTTTCTGCCCAGGATGCATATAATGTGGATGTTATTAAAGCGGTACTCAAAGACGTGCAAAAGGAAACGGGTCACAAAGGCAAGGCATTGTTCATGCCGGTCCGCGTAGGAGCAACTGGTCAAGCGCATGGTCGCGATCTGGCGGAGACGTTGTATCTGCTTGGACGCGACAAGGTGATTGCACGTGCAGAGCAAGTAATTACAAACGGTCAGTAAGTGTTGGCTGGTTCTCTTTTATAAATAATGAATGCAACGATCAGGAGAAGTACAACAGTCTGCACATCTACAGAGAGGATGGATAGGTGAGAGCCATCTGGTGTGCCCTGTATGGAAATGCCCCTGTGAGCAATGAGCTGAACCTATCTTTTTGAAAAGATATCAGTAGGCGCCATCGGCTTCCCGCCGTTATCGGGATATGAGCGAGATTTGCTCATGACTGTTGTGAGTTTTTAGTGACAGTGATGACGATCTAAGCAGAGTGGAACCACGGTAAACCCGTCTCTGTCCCTTCGTGTTTGAGGGGATAGGGGCGTTTTTTATTTTTTGAAAAGGTAGTTCAAAAAGTGGTTCTCGCTCCTTTCTCGATGCTGAAAAGACAACTTTTTGAACCCTGACATTGAGGTTGAACGTGAGCAGGTAAATCAGGCAGGAGGTGCCACCCAAAAATGTTAGCACAGATGAGAGATGACATTCATGCTGTTTTTGAACGAGACCCGGCTGCGCGAAGTACGCTGGAAGTCGTTATGACCTATTCCGGTTTGCACGCGATATGGGGGCACCGGATTGCCCACAGGCTCTGGAAGGCTGAGCTGTGTACACTCGCCCGAATTGTCTCTCAACTATCCCGTTTTTTCACGGGAATTGAGATTCACCCGGGCGCAACAATTGGCCGCGGACTGTTCATTGACCATGGCATGGGTGTTGTGATCGGAGAGACGTGCGAAATCGGAGACCATGTAACGATTTATCAAGGGGTTACACTCGGGGGAACAGGTAAGGAAAAAGGAAAGCGTCACCCTACGATCGGCAATGATGTCATTATTGCGACGGGAGCAAAGGTGTTGGGCTCCTTCAAAATTGGCGATAATTCAAAGATAGGGGCTGGTGCCGTTGTCTTGCAGGAGGTACCGCCTAACTCGACCGTAGTAGGAATCAAGGGACGCATCGTCATCCAGGATGGCAAACGGGTCAAAAATGATTTGGACCATGTAAACATGCCAGACCCGGTAGCGGATACGATTCGTATGATGCAAAAGGAAATTGAGCAATTACGTAAAGAATTGGAGCTTTTGAGGGAGGATAAAAAGAACGATGGGCATTCAGCTGACTAACACGATGTCGCGGCGAAAGGAACCGTTTCACACATTGGAGCCAGGAAAGGTAAAAATGTACGTGTGCGGCCCGACTGTGTACAACTACATCCACATTGGAAATGCGCGCCCTGCCATTGTATTTGATACACTGCGCCGTTACTTGAAATATCGTGGATACGAAGTGACGTTCGTGCAAAATATTACGGACGTAGAAGACAAACTGATTCGTGTAGCGAATCAGGAAGGTGTCACTGTCAAAGAAGTGGCTGATCGATACACAGATGCGTACAATGCTGATCTGAAATCACTGAACGTATCGCCACCGGATATTCAACCGCGAGTGATGCAGACAATTCCGGAGATCATTGAATTCGTGCAAGGGCTGATTGAAAAAGGCTTTGCCTACGAGAGTGAAGGTGACGTCTATTTCCGCACAGGACGTTTTCAGGAATACGGAAAGCTATCGCATCAACCGTTGGATGATTTGCAGGCAGGTGCTCGTGTAGAAATCAACGAGAAAAAGGAACATCCCTTGGACTTCGTGCTTTGGAAAGCGGCCAAGACCGGAGAAGTTACCTGGGACAGTCCGTGGGGCGAAGGAAGACCAGGATGGCATATTGAGTGCTCGGCAATGGCCCTGAAGTTTTTGGGTGAGGAAATCGATATCCATGCGGGCGGAACAGACCTTGTGTTCCCGCACCATGAGAACGAAATTGCTCAGTCGGAGTGCTTTACGGGTAAAGTCTTTGCTCGCTACTGGCTACACAACGGGATGCTCAATATCGATAACGAAAAAATGTCCAAATCCCTCGGGAATTTCTTGCTTGCACGCGATCTTTCGGAGAAATTCGGCGGTCAATTAATTCGCTTCTTTATGCTTCAGGGGCACTATCGCAACCCGATCAATTTTAGCGAAGAGTTGATCGAACAGGCGGCAAATGGTATGGAGAGAATCAAGACTGCGTATACGAATCTGTCCCATCGCCTGGATACCGTGCGCGCAGAAGAGCCGAATGATCAGGCACAGGAGCAGGCACGAATCATTGGAGAGCTTCGCGAGCGTTTCATTGCTGAGATGGATGATGATATCAATACAGCTAATGCCATTACAGTTATTTTTGACGTCGTGAAGGAAGCCAACCTGTATTTGCGTCATCAAAATGTAGGCGAAACCGAAGTTCGTGCGTACATGGATTTGTTGGTGGAGTTGACGGAGGTTCTTGGTCTTGAAATTGCAGAAGAGCAGGAGCTGTTGGATAGTGAGATTGATGCGTTGATCGAAGAGCGCACAGAAGCTCGCAAAGCAAGAGATTTTGCCCGTTCTGACGAAATCCGCGATCTGCTCGCAGCAAAAGGAATCGTGCTGGAGGACACGCCACAAGGTGTTCGCTGGCGTCGAAAGTAAGGGGCCGAAGAAAATAGATGCAAAAAGAAGAACTAACCCGAGATCCTAATCTGACAAATCCACTCGTGCTTGCCTTCCTCGGGGATGCTACCTATTCGCATTGTGTCAGGTATCATTTGATCGCCAAGGGGCTGGTTAAACCAAACCAGCTCCACAAGGCGGCCAACCGCTATGTTTCAGCGAAAGCACAGGCCAATGTGTTGTTGACGTTAATGCCCACATTGCCGGAGGAAGAATTGAGTGTAGTGAAGCGGGGGCGGAATGCCAAATCCGGCTCCAGTGCCAAGAACGCCGATATTATCGACTACCGTCATGCAACGGCTTTTGAAGCATTGATCGGGTACCTGTACTTGAGTGGAAAAGAAGAGCGGATCGCTGAAATTGTGCAGCAGGCTTTTGCCATAGTGGAAGGAGAATCATGAAATGAGTGAAGAGTGGATTCTGGGGAAAAACCCCGTCATCGAGGCTTTGCGATCAGGCCGTACGATTAATAAGATTTGGATTGCAGAGGGAACGAATAAAAATCTGATGGGACCTGTCTATGCCTTGGCGAAAGAACAGGGTGTCATTGTGACGACGGCGAATCGCAAAAAGCTGGATCAGCTCGTGTCGACGGACAACCATCAGGGTGTAGTGGCTTCTGTTGCTGCTTACGATTATGTAGAAGTAGACGATATTTTGAAGCTGGCAGAGGAAAAAAACCAGGCGCCGTTCATTTTGCTGCTGGACGAGCTGGAAGATCCGCATAACCTTGGTTCCATCATGCGGACAGCCGATGCAGTCGGTGCTCATGGTGTCATCATTCCAAAGCGCCGTTCTGTCAGTCTTACGGCAACGGTGGCAAAAGCTTCGGCAGGGGCGATCAACTACGTGCCAGTAGCGCGAGTGACGAACTTGGTTCGTACCATGGAAGAGCTCAAAGAACGCGGTGTTTGGATCGCAGGAACAGACGCGAGTGCCAAACAAGATTTCCGTCAGGGTGACTATACGATGCCACTTGCGATTGTCATTGGCAGCGAAGGAAAAGGTATGAGTCGCCTCGTGCGGGAAAACTGTGATTTTCTGTACAGCCTTCCGATGGCGGGCAATGTTACCTCACTCAACGCTTCTGTAGCAGCTGCCTTGTTGATGTATGAAGTCTATCGCTCCAGGAGTCCAATTCCGACTCGGGTGAAATGACATGGCAAAACGAAAAGCCAAGCAGCTGTTGATCGTAGATGGATACAATATCATCGGCGCCTGGCCCGATCTGCGCCTGCTGAAGGATCAAGAGCGGATGGACGAGGCGCGTGATCAATTAATCGCAAAAATGGCAGAGTACCAGAGCTACACTGGTGTGCAGGTCATCATTGTCTTTGATGCGTACAACGTTCCTGGCATTGGCCGTCAAATGGAAGACTTCCAAGTTGAAGTTTATTTTACGAAGAAAAAGGAGACGGCTGACGAAAAAATCGAGCAGTTAGTCTCCCAATTTCACAATAAAAATCGACAAATTTACGTGGCAACTTCTGACTATACGTCGCAACGTGTCATATTTGGGCAGGGAGCTTTGCGCAAATCTGCCCGGGAGTTGTTGCTCGATATGGAAAATGCGGGGAAAGAAATCAAGAAACAAGTCGAAAAAACGCAAGAAGACGGCTTCTCCAGGCGGATTTCGCTGAATGATGAAATAGCGAAAATATTCGAAAAATGGAGAAGGGAATAACTTGGATTCGGTTGACGCTTTTTTACGGCATCATGTATAATAGCGCTATCTATTGGAGAAACCGGTTGGCGGAGGGATCATTTGTGAGTGTTGACCTCAAGGAGTTAAAACATGCCCAATATGAACTAATGACCGACGAAGAAGTAGTCGACCTGGTTCGCGATAATGACGCCGAAGCTTTGGAGTATTTGATCAACAAATACAAGAACTTCGTCCGTGCCAAAGCGAGATCCTATTTTCTTATTGGGGCTGACCGCGAAGACATCGTGCAGGAAGGGATGATCGGACTGTACAAGTCTATTCGCGACTTCCGAGGAGACAAGCTCACGTCGTTCAAGGCATTTGCCGAGCTGTGTATTACCCGTCAGATCATTACCGCGATCAAGACGGCGACACGCCAAAAGCACATCCCGCTCAATTCTTACGTCTCATTGGACAAGCCTATATACGATGAAGATTCTGACCGCACACTACTCGATGTGATCTCGGGAACCAAGGTGACCGATCCAGAGGAATTGTTTATCAATCGGGAAGAATTCGATGACATCGAGGGCAAGATGAGTGAAATCTTGAGTGACTTGGAGCGCCAGGTTCTCATGCTTTACTTGGACGGACGATCCTATCAGCAGATTGCTGTTGAACTGAAGCGTCATGTCAAGTCTATCGATAATGCATTACAAAGAGTCAAGCGCAAGCTAGAGCGCTATTTAGAAGGAAGAGAGATTCATCTGTAAGAGAGAATCTCTCTTTTTATTTTGGAAGCAAAAGGACTTCAGGTTGTCAAGTCATTTTGTTTGACATGGGTATTTCGGTATGATAAATTTATTTAGGTAGCCATAGACTCTTATCTCTCTGTTCTATGGTTACTTAGGTGAATGAAATGGTCTGGAAAAAGTAGCGGTTTTCCCGTACTATTTATCATCGGGGTACTTTTAACTAATAGCAGGTTTGAAATGAGATGGAGGTGGCAATAAATGCGAGTAAACATCACGTTGGCGTGCACCGAGTGTGGCGAGCGTAACTATATCTCCACAAAGAACAAGCGCACCACTACTGAACGTGTTGAACTGAAAAAGTATTGCTCCCGTGACAAGAAGCAAACCCTTCATCGCGAGACGAAGTAATGGTTGATGCGACGAAGTCAGGGGGTGGCAAAGTGGGTTTTTTATCACGAATCGGAGCCAGTTTTCGCCGTACCGGTGGTTTTTTTAGTGACGTAATGTCCGAGCTAAAGAAAGTCCGTTGGCCTAACCGTAAAGAATTGACGACCTATACGCTCGTTGTTCTTGTTACGGTTATGCTCCTGGCAGTATTCTTCTTCGTCGTTGATTTGGGTATCTCGCGCTTGATCGATTTGATTCTAGGAACGTAATTATGCAAGTCTTAGGAGGGACGGACGGTTATCGTCCTGTTGGATATGGAAAAAGCATGGTATGTACTTCATACGTACTCAGGTTACGAAAACAAGGTGAAAACCAATCTGGAGAAGCGACTCGAGTCGATGGGCATGGAAGACAAGATCTTTCGCGTTCTTGTTCCCACTGAAGAAGAGGTGGAAACCAAGGATGGTAAGAAGCGCACCGTCACGAAAAAAGTGTTTCCTGGATACGTCCTTGTTGAAATGGTGATGACGGACGACTCTTGGTATGTCGTGCGCAACACCCCTGGGGTTACCGGCTTTGTCGGATCCACGGGTGCTGGCTCTAAACCGACAGCGCTGCGTCCTGAAGAGGCCGATACGATTCTCAAGCAAATGGGAATCGAAATTCCCAAGATCAGAGTCGATTTTGCTCTCCGCGATATGGTGCGCGTCACAGATGGTCCGTTTTCCAATCGCACCGGGGAGATTATCGAGATTTACCCGGACAGGCAGAAGGTTCGCGTGTTGGTGGACATCTTCGGTCGCGAAACACCGGTAGAGCTAGACTTTACACAAGTTCAACAATTGGATTAGGATTCAACTTGAAAAGTATCGCGCTATGTGGTACATTTCATTTTGTTTTAACAATCCCACAACACTAATTGGGGTTTCTTGCACTCTCACTATAGATCGAAAGTCTTTTACTAGACTTTCAAAAAACGGTGGGAGGGGGCATTCCCCCGTAATAACCACATGTGAAGTAAGGAGGTGTCTTACGTGGCTAAGAAGGTTATCCGCGTAATTAAATTACAAATTCCAGCAGGTAAAGCGAATCCTGCACCTCCAGTAGGTCCGGCTCTCGGTCAAGCTGGTGTAAACATCATGGGATTCTGTAAAGAATTCAATGCTCGCACTGAAAGCGAAGTAGGTATGATCATTCCGGTGGAAATCACCGTGTTTGAAGACCGTTCTTTCACTTTTATCACAAAAACTCCTCCAGCTGCAATTCTGTTGAAGAAAGCTGCTGGTATCGAGTCCGGTTCCGGCGTACCAAACAAAACAAAGGTTGCTACGCTGAAGCGTGATAAAGTTCGTGAAATCGCAGAACTGAAGCGTCCTGACCTGAATGCTGCATCCGTAGAAGCGGCTATGCGCATGGTAGAAGGTACAGCTCGTTCTATGGGTATCGTAATCGAAGACTAATTGTCTTGAGTGCAAGGGGGCACAGACGTTGTGCCCCCCTGTCTGTGGGAGGATCAACCGCTACGACCACATTGAAGGGAGATTTAATCATGGCGAAAAAAGGTAAGAAATATCAAGATGCTGTAAAGCTCGTTGATAAAAACAAAGTATACGAAGTAGCAGAAGGTATTGAGCTGGTTAAAAAAGCAGCTACTGCTAAGTTCGATGAAACTGTTGAAGCAGCTTTCCGTTTGGGTGTAGACCCTAAACGTGCTGACCAACAAATCCGTGGCGCTGTTGTATTGCCACATGGTACTGGTAAAGTACAACGTGTTCTCGTATTCGCTAAAGGCGAAAAAGCAAAAGATGCTGAAGCAGCTGGCGCAGACTTCGTAGGCGATGCAGACATGATCGCGAAAATTCAAGGTGGCTGGTTCGACTTTGACGTTATCGTAGCTACCCCTGACATGATGGGTGAAGTAGGTAAATTGGGTCGTGTACTCGGTCCAAAAGGCCTGATGCCAAACCCTAAGACCGGTACTGTTACTTTTGACGTAACAAAAGCGGTTAACGAAATCAAAGCAGGTAAAATTGAGTATCGTGTAGACAAAGCAGGTAACATCCACGCTCCTATCGGTAAAGCGTCTTTTGATGCTGACAAGCTGGCTGACAACCTGGCTGCTCTGACTGACGCACTAAACCGTGCGAAACCAGCTGCAGCAAAAGGTGTTTACATGAGAAATGTAACCCTGAGCTCCACTATGGGCCCTGGTGTACGTGTATCTGTAAAATAATGACAGTTGACTTCCGATGTGGGAGTTGTTAAGATAGTTCCTGTTGATGAAAAGAATATGCCGTAGACAGAAGGCGCGGTGCTTGTGAGAGTAACGCTTAATTTCCCTCCGAGGCGTGTAATGTACGAATGAGGAAACGCCGTTTTCCTTTGACGATATAGCATTATGCCCTCGTGAGTCTGCGAGGGCATTCTTCATTTTCTAGGATTAGAGCACGGGAGGTGTAAACAATGGCAGAAATTCGTCCAACCGTTATTCGTGAAGAAAAGGTACAAGCGATCAACGAAATCGCAACCAAACTCCGCGAAAGCCAAACCACAGTGGTGGCTGACTACCGCGGTCTGACAGTAGCACAAGTAACCGAGCTCCGCAAACAATTGCGTGAAGCAGGTGTTGAGTTCCAGGTGTTGAAAAACTCCCTGACTCGTCTGGCTACTGAGAAGGAAGGCCTGACTGAACTGGATCAATATCTGACTGGGCCGAACGCTCTGGCGTTCTGCAATGAAGATATCATCGCTCCAGCGAAAGTTATCGCTGAATTCGCGAAGAAAAACGACAAGCTGGAAATCAAGGGTGGCGTTATCGAAGGTAAAGTAGTTGGTGCTGATCAAATTAAAGAATTGGCGTCCCTACCAAACCGCGAAGGTCTCTTGTCCATGCTTCTCTCCGTCCTGCAAGCTCCAATGCGCAACGTTGCACTGGCAGTCAAAGCAGTGGCCGAGCAAAAAGAAGGTCAAGGCGCGTAATCGCCTGATCAGCTAATGATTTACAAATACGATTCCTTGAATGGAGGATTTTAAAATGGGTAAAGAGCAAATCTTGGAAGCCATTAAAGGCATGTCCGTTCTCGAACTGAACGACCTGGTAAAAGCAATTGAAGAAGAATTCGGTGTAACTGCTGCTGCTCCTGTAGCTGTAGTTGCTGGTGGCGGAGCAGAAGCTGCTGCTGAGCAAACTGAGTTCACTGTTAACCTGGTAAGCGGCGGCGCTTCCAAAATCAACGTAATCAAAGTTGTTCGCGAGCTGACTGGCTTGGGTCTGAAAGAAGCAAAAGACCTGGTAGACAACGCTCCAAAAACACTCAAAGAGGGCGTTTCCAAAGACGAAGCAGAAGCTCTCAAAGCAAAACTCGAAGAAGCTGGCGCACAAGTAGAAGTAAAGTAAGTTAGCTTCCTTTAGGAAATCCCCTTGCCTGCGGCAGGGGGTTTTTCTGTAAGGTTTTGATGAATGCATGTTGAAACGATGAGGAAGGGTGAATCACACGTGGCAGACCACTACTACACCAATCGACCGGGTGCTGCACATGACGAACAGCAATTTACGTTTATGCTCCGTGGCAATGAGCTTCGTTTCATTACGGATGCAGGCGTTTTTTCCCGAGAGCGGATTGACTTTGGAAGTGTATTGCTCATCGAGAACATGGAAATCGACAGTCATGCGCGTGTGCTCGATGTGGGCTGTGGGTATGGTCCGATGGGCTTGACGGCTGCCAGACTTGCTGAACATGGTCGGGTAACGATGATCGATGTGAACGAGCGTGCGGTGAACCTGGCTCGTCGTAATGCAGAAGCAAATGGAATAAAAAATGTCGAGGTTCGAGTGAGTGATGTTTATAGCGGCGTGCAAAGTGAGCAGTTTGACGTCATTCTGACCAATCCGCCGATTCGCGCGGGCAAGGAAATCGTTCATCGCATTTTCGTGGAAGGTTACGATCTGTTGGTTGATGGTGGAGAAATGTGGGTTGTCATTCAAAAGAAACAAGGCGCCCCATCTGCATTGAAGAAACTACAGGAAATGTACCGTGAAGTGATAGAAGTAGATCGGGAAAAGGGCTACCACATATTCCGTGCAATCAAATAAGCAAGAAGAAATCATTAGAAAAGTTTTCTTGACGTGAATAATTGAATGTGGTAGCATTATAAAATGTCAATATGGGATAAATGTCTATTTTTCAGCAATTCCCTGTCTGTCAAGCGTTTCTACTTTTTTCCTTAGATAGGAATGTTTGCGTGAAAACATGGGAATTCTTTTAAAATAGAGTTTCTCTGGGTTAAAAATGGTTGAAACTACTTTAACCCATTTTTATTTTTAGGCATTCGTCTGCGATTTTAAAGTTGCCGAATGCCGAGTTTCTATGTGTGAAAACACAACCTGAGGGGTGAATAAGTTGGCAGGTAAAGTGATTCAAAGTGGCCGACACCGCCAGCGTCGTACGTATTCACGTATTAACGAAGTGCTGGGCCTTCCAAATCTCATCGAGATTCAACAAAAGTCCTACCAGTGGTTCCTTGATGAGGGGCTCCGTGAGATGTTCCAAGACATTTCGCCAATCCAGGACTTCACAGGTAATCTCGTGCTGGAGTTTATCGACTACAGCTTGGGAGAGCCGAAGTACGATGTTGACGAGTCGAAAGAACGTGACGTCACCTATGCGGCGCCTCTGCGTGTGAAGGTACGTTTGTTGAACAAAGAGACGGGAGAAGTGAAGGAACAAGAAGTCTTCATGGGGGATTTCCCGCTCATGACCGAAACGGGAACCTTCATTATTAATGGTGCTGAGCGCGTTATTGTCAGCCAGCTTGTTCGTTCCCCCAGTGTATATTACAACACCAAAGTGGACAAAAACGGCAAGCAGACGTTTACAGCTACAGTAATCCCGAACCGGGGTGCTTGGCTGGAGCTGGAGACCGATGCGAAAGACGTAATTTATGTCCGCATCGACCGTACGCGAAAAATCCCGGTAACGGTTCTTTTGCGTGCGTTGGGCTTTGGTTCTGACATTGAGATTCTCAACTTGCTGGGTGAAGATGAATACATCAAGAACACGCTGGAAAAAGACAATACCGATTCTACGGAAAAAGCGCTCATCGAAATCTACGAGCGTCTTCGTCCGGGCGAGCCGCCAACAGTTGAAAATGCGAAGAGCCTCTTGATCTCTCGTTTCTTCGACCCTAAGCGCTATGACCTGGCTTCTGTTGGTCGTTACAAAATGAACAAGAAGCTTCATCTGAAAAACCGTCTGTACAACCAACGTTTGGCTGAAACATTGATCGATACCACTACAGGTGAAATTTTCGCCGAAGCCGGTCAAATGATTGACCGTCGTGTATTGGAGCGCATTGTGCCAGCTCTGGAAGGCAGCATCGGATTTATTGACGTTCGCACGCATGGCGGCGTTCTGGAAGATGAAGCAATCCATCTACAATCTATCAATATTTTCTCTCCGATTGAAGATGGCAAGATCATCAAAGTAATCGGAAACGGAAATGTAGATAAGTCCTTCAAGCATATTACGCCGGCGGACATCGTCTCGGCGATCAACTATTTCATGAACCTCCTGCACAGTGTAGGTTCCACAGACGATATCGACCACTTGGGTAACCGTCGTCTGCGTTCCGTGGGTGAGCTCTTGCAGAACCAATTCCGTATCGGTTTGTCCCGTATGGAGCGTGTGGTTCGTGAGCGTATGTCCATCCAAGATCAAAATCAAATTACACCGCAGGCTCTCATTAACATCCGTCCAGTGATTGCATCACTAAAGGAGTTCTTTGGTAGCTCGCAGTTGTCTCAGTTTATGGACCAAACAAACCCATTGGCTGAGCTGACGCACAAACGCCGTCTGTCCGCACTCGGACCTGGTGGTTTGACGCGTGAGCGCGCGGGCTTCGAAGTGCGCGACGTTCACCATTCCCACTACGGTCGTATGTGTCCAATTGAGACGCCAGAGGGACCAAACATTGGTTTGATCAACTCTTTGTCGTCCTTTGCACGCATTAACGATTACGGATTCATTGAAACACCTCGTCGTAAAGTAGATCCAGAAACAGGCTTCGTGTTGACTGATATCAGCTACTTGACTGCTGATGAGGAAGACGTGTTCAACGTGGCACAGGCGAATCAGCCACTGGATCAAGATGGCCGTTTCGTAAACGACATGGTTATCTGCCGTCGTAAAGGTGAGATCTTGAGCGTACCGCGCGACAAGGTTGACTTCATGGACGTATCGCCGAAGCAGGTTGTATCTGTTGCGACAGCGCTGATTCCGTTCCTCGAGAACGATGACGCCAACCGCGCACTGATGGGTTCAAACATGCAGCGGCAGGCCGTTCCGCTTTTGATTCCACAAGCACCGTTTGTCGGTACTGGTATGGAACATAAAGCAGCGCAAGACTCCGGCGTGGCGATCGTAGCCAAAAATCCGGGTCAAGTAGAGCGCGTAACGGCTCGCGAAATCTGGATTCGTCGTTACCAAGAAATCGACGGTAGAAAAGTTGCCGGCGATCTCGATAAGTACAAAATGCACAAGTTTATTCGTTCCAACCAAGGTACCTGCATCAACCAGCGTCCAATCGTAAGCACTGGAGACTGGATTGAAAAAGGCGATATCGTTGGGGACGGCCCATCCACTGAAAAAGGTGAATTGGCTCTCGGTCGTAACGTAATCGTAGCGTTTATGACGTGGGAAGGATACAACTACGAAGACGCGATTCTTCTGAGTGAAAAACTTGTTAAAGATGACGTGTATACGTCTATCCATATTGAAGAATATGAGTCCGAAGCTCGCGACACCAAGCTGGGTCCAGAGGAAATCACTCGCGATATTCCAAACGTCGGGGAAGATGCTCTGAAAAACCTGGACGAACGCGGTATCATCCGTGTTGGTGCGGAGATTCAGGACGGCGACATTCTCGTTGGTAAGGTTACTCCAAAAGGGGTTACTGAGCTGACAGCAGAAGAACGCCTCCTGCATGCCATCTTCGGTGAAAAAGCTCGTGAAGTTCGTGATACATCCCTGCGCGTACCGCATGGCGGTTCCGGTATCATCGTAGACGTAAAAGTATTTACGCGTGAGAATGGCGACGAATTGCCACCAGGCGTAAACCAACTCGTTCGCGTTTACATCGCCCAAAAACGGAAAATCTCCGTGGGTGACAAAATGGCCGGTCGACATGGTAACAAAGGGGTTATTGCCCGCATCATGGCGGAAGAAGACATGCCGTTCCTGCCAGATGGCTCTCCAGTAGAGATCGTACTCAACCCGTTGGGCGTACCTTCGCGTATGAACATCGGTCAGGTATTGGAGACTCACTTGGGTATGGCAGCGAAGCTTCTGGGTA
Organism: Brevibacillus sp. DP1.3A; assembly: GCF_013284245.2. NCBI lineage: Bacteria > Bacillati > Bacillota > Bacilli > Caryophanales > Paenibacillaceae > Brevibacillus > Brevibacillus sp. DP1.3A. The sequence goes on from NZ_CP085876.1 coordinate 233,265, forward strand.
TCCACGTAGCAACGCCAGTATTTGACGGTGCACGTCAGGCAGAAGTATTCGAAACGTTGGAAGAAGCAGGCCTGGATCGTGACGGAAAAACGATCTTGTTTGATGGTCGTACAGGTGAACCGTTTGATCGCCGTGTAACAGTTGGTTGTGTATACATGCTGAAACTGGCTCACTTGGTCGATGACAAAATCCATGCTCGTTCCACTGGTCCTTACTCTCTTGTTACGCAACAGCCATTGGGTGGTAAAGCTCAATTTGGTGGACAGCGTTTCGGGGAGATGGAGGTTTGGGCACTGGAAGCATACGGTGCTGCCTACACCTTGCAAGAAATTCTCACTGTCAAGTCGGATGACGTCGTGGGCCGCGTGAAAACGTACGAAGCGATCGTTAAGGGTGAAAACGTTCCAGAACCAGGTGTTCCTGAGTCCTTCAAAGTATTGATTAAGGAACTCCAGAGCTTGGGTATGGACGTGAAGATTCTGTCCGGTGATGAGAAGGAGATTGAAATGCGTGAAATGGAAGACGAGGATGAAGGCAACGGTGAAAAACTGAACCTCGTACTCGAAGGCGGAAGCTTGAACGAAGAGTAAGATTCCGGTACCAAGGGAGGTAACGCCCTGTGATTGACGTGAACAACTTCGAATATATGAAGATCGGCTTGGCTTCCCCCGATAAGATCCGTTCGTGGTCTTTCGGGGAAGTGAAGAAGCCAGAGACGATCAACTACCGCACATTGAAACCGGAAAAAGACGGCTTGTTCTGCGAACGCATCTTTGGACCAACCAAGGACTGGGAGTGTCATTGCGGTAAGTACAAGCGCGTTCGTTATAAAGGTGTAGTGTGCGACCGTTGTGGCGTGGAAGTGACCCGCGCCAAAGTACGGCGTGAGCGTATGGGGCACATTGAACTGGCTGCCCCAGTTTCTCACATCTGGTACTTCAAAGGGATTCCAAGCCGTATGGGCTTGGTGCTCGACATGTCCCCTCGTTCCCTGGAGGAAGTAATCTACTTTGCTTCTTACGTAGTAACTGATCCAGGTGACACTCCTCTCGATAAAAAGCAATTGCTCTCCGAAAAAGAGTATCGCAACTATCGTGAGAAATACGGCCACTCCTTCCAAGCGATGATGGGAGCAGAAGCGATCAAACGCCTGCTTGCAGAAATCGATCTGGATAAAGACGTGGAAACGTTAAAAGAAGATTTGAAAACGGCACAAGGCCAGCGTCGCAACCGTGCGATCAAGCGTCTGGAAGTACTCGAGGCATTCCGCAACTCCGGTAACCATCCGGATTGGATGGTTCTCGACGTACTGCCGGTTATCCCGCCAGAGCTTCGTCCAATGGTTCAGTTGGATGGTGGACGTTTTGCCACTTCCGACCTGAATGACCTGTACCGCCGTGTAATTAACCGGAATAACCGTTTGAAGCGCCTGCTCGAACTGGGTGCTCCTGACATTATCGTACAAAACGAGAAACGCATGCTGCAGGAAGCAGTAGACGCGCTCATCGACAACGGTCGTCGTGGACGTCCGGTAACAGGACCAGGTAACCGTCCTTTGAAATCTCTCAGCCACATGCTGAAAGGTAAACAAGGTCGTTTCCGTCAAAACCTGCTCGGTAAGCGTGTTGACTACTCCGGCCGTTCCGTTATCGTTGTAGGACCTAACCTGAAGATGTATCAGTGCGGTTTGCCTAAAGAAATGGCACTGGAACTCTTCAAACCGTTTGTGATGAAAGAGCTGGTTTCCAAAGGCCTCGCTCACAACATCAAGAGCGCAAAGCGCAAGGTTGAGCGCGTTCAGCCAGAGGTATGGGACGTTCTCGAGGACGTTATTCGTGAGCACCCGGTACTGTTGAACCGTGCCCCCACCTTGCACCGTCTGGGTATCCAGGCATTCGAACCAGTTCTGGTTGAAGGCCGTGCGATCCGTCTGCATCCACTCGTTTGTACAGCGTACAACGCGGACTTTGACGGTGACCAAATGGCGGTTCACGTTCCGTTGTCTGCAGAAGCACAGGCGGAAGCTCGTATCCTCATGCTGGCAGCGCAGAATATCTTGAACCCGAAAGACGGTAAACCGGTAGTAACACCATCCCAGGATATGGTGCTTGGTTCCTACTACCTGACACTGGAACGCGAAGGTGACAAAGGCGAGGGTACGATTTATCGCGATCCTCACGATGCGATTGCCGCTTATCAGCAAGGCTTTATCAGCCTGCATACGCGCATCGCTCTGCCAGCGAAACGCCTGAACAAAATCAGCTTTACTGAGCGTCAAGAGAACGCACTGATCGTAACGACAGTTGGGAAAGTGATCTTCAACGAAATCTTCCCTGCAGATATGCCGTTTATCAATGCACCGACTAGAGCTAACCTGCAAACGATGGTTCCAGATGAGTGCTTTGTCTTTGATAAAGGTACGAATGTTTCTGAGTTCATTAAGAACCTCCCGGATCCAGGTGCTGTAAAAAAAGGCTTCCTAGGAACCATTATTTCCGAGTGCTTCCGTCGCTTTGGTACGATGAAAACGTCCATGATCCTCGACAAGATCAAGGAACTGGGCTTCACGTACTCGACGAAAGCAGGTATCACGATTGCCGTAGCGGACATTGCAGTACCAGGAAAGAAAAAAGACATCCTTGATGCTGCAGATGAGAAAGTTGCAACTGTCATGACGCAATTCCGTCGCGGTTTAATTACCGAAGACGAGCGTTATGACCGTGTAATCTCCATCTGGTCCAAAGCGAAGGATGAAGTAACAGAAGTTTTGATGAAGGCGATGGATAAGTTCAATGCGATCTACATGATGGCGAACTCCGGTGCCCGCGGTAACGTATCCCAGATCACTCAGCTGGCAGGTATGCGCGGTCTGATGGCCAACCCATCTGGTCGAATCATTGAGTTGCCGATTAAATCCAACTTCCGTGAAGGTCTGACGGTATTGGAGTACTTTATCTCCACGCACGGTGCGCGTAAAGGTCTCGCCGATACGGCCTTGCGTACAGCGGACTCGGGTTACCTGACTCGTCGTCTGGTGGACGTAGCTCAAGACGTGATTGTACGCGAAACCGATTGTGGAACAGATAAAGGTATCCGTGTAACAGCGATCAAGGATGGTAAAGAAGAGATCGAGAAGCTGTCTGACCGTCTGACAGGACGTACTTGCTTCGAGACTTTGCGCCACCCTGAGACGAAAGAAATCATCGTGCACCGCAATGAGGAGATCTCTGAAGAGGTTGCCGAGTATATCGAAAAAGAAGGTATTACTTCCGTCTATATCCGTAACGTACTTGCTTGCCGCACCAGCCATGGTGTCTGCAAACTGTGCTACGGACGCAACTTGGCGACAGGTGCCGAGGTGGAAGTGGGAGAAGCGGTTGGTATTATCGCTGCTCAGTCCATTGGTGAGCCGGGTACCCAGCTGACCATGCGTACCTTCCATACCGGTGGGGTTGCGGGAGACGATATTACCCAAGGTTTGCCGCGTATTCAGGAGTTGTTCGAAGCGCGTAATCCAAAAGGGCAAGCAGTCATCTCCGAGATCGATGGTGAAGTCGTCGACATTCGCGAAGGGAAAGATCGTCGCGAAATCGAAGTGCGTGGAGAAGCGGAAAACAAAGTGTATGCAGCACCGTATGGCTCTCGCATCAAGGTTTCTGTTGGTGTGAAGCTGAATGCTGGTGATGAGCTCACGGAAGGTTCCGTAGACCCGAAAGAAATGCTCAAAGTTCGAGGCATGCGCGGCGTTTCCAACTACATCTTGCAAGAGGTACAAAAAGTTTACCGTATGCAAGGGGTAGAAATTAACGACAAGCACGTTGAGGTTATGATTCGTCAGATGCTGCGCAAACTGCGCGTTATCGACAGCGGAGATACAGACCTCTTGCCAGGCTCCTATGTTGAGGTACCAGAATTTGAAGTAGCGAACACACAGGCCCTCATGGAAGGCAGAAGTCCAGCAGTAGGTCGTCCGGTTCTTCTCGGGATTACAAAAGCATCTCTTGAGACGGATTCCTTCTTGTCGGCAGCTTCTTTCCAAGAAACTACCCGCGTTCTCACCGACGCAGCGATCAAAGGAAAAGTGGATCGCTTGCTAGGTTTGAAAGAGAACGTTATTATCGGGAAGTTGGTTCCAGCAGGTACCGGTATGTCTCGTTACCGCAATGTAAAAGTTGCTAGTCAAGTAGATTACGAAGCAGAGCTGGAAGCAGCAAAAGCCGAGCAAGAAGCGGTTTCTGTAGAGTAATTACGGGAAAAGCGCCCATCACCGATTGGTGGGCGCTTTCCTAAATAAAAATATGAGATGGGCGTTGACAACAACTAGCCCACCTGATATTATATTCAAGTGTGCCTGACATCTGTACTTTGGAGGATATGAGAATCATGTCTTATGAAAAAGTCGAGCGGGCCAAGGACTTGACTATCGGCATTAAGCAGACGATCAAGGCTGTTGAAAACCAACAGGTAGAAGCGGTGTATATCGCTGTTGATGCAGATAAGCGTTTGACCCAAAAAGTCGAGCTCCTTTGCAAAGAGAAGGGTGTTCCAGTCATTCATGTAGATTCCATGCGTCGCTTAGGCAAAGCGTGCGGAATTGAAGTGGGAGCGGCTACTGCTGCGATTAAAAAAAGTGGTTAACGATGTTTTTGTCTGCGGCTTACACGTTGCGTAATGCTGGACAAGGACTTTCTATTTGACCTAAAAATGACTCACCTGGATCTGTGGTCTTGAAGATTGGGTATTAAGAAGGGAGGTAACATCATGCCTACAATTAACCAATTGGTGCGTAAAGGTCGCGAGGATAAGGTTGTGAAGTCGAAGTCCCCAGCTCTTCAAAAGGGGTACAACAGCTTCAAGAAAAGCCAAACTAACCAAAGCTCTCCTCAAAAACGTGGTGTTTGCACTCGTGTAGGTACCATGACTCCGAAAAAACCGAACTCCGCGTTGCGTAAATACGCTCGTGTGCGTTTGACTAACGGAATCGAGGTAACAGCTTACATCGGTGGTATTGGCCACAACCTGCAAGAGCATAGCGTCGTGCTGGTGCGCGGCGGTCGTGTAAAAGACTTGCCAGGGGTACGCTACCATATCGTTCGTGGTGCACTTGACACTGCTGGTGTGAACAACCGTAAACAAGGTCGTTCCAAGTACGGTACTAAGCGTCCGAAGCCAGGTCAAGCAGCAGCTGCAGCGAAAAAGAAATAAGAAAACGCCTGTGAAGTGGCGTGATTTTATAACGAAAAGAAGGAGGGAATACGATGCCTCGTAAAGGTCCTGTAACCCGTCGTGACGTGCTGCCTGATCCTATTCACAACAGCAAGTTGGTTACTCGCTTGATTAACCGCCTGATGTTGGATGGTAAGCGTGGTGTAGCTCAGAACATTCTCTACAACGCATTTGACATCATCCAGGAGCGCACAGGTCGCAACCCGATGGAAGTGTTTGAAGAAGCACTGAAAAACGTAATGCCAGTATTGGAAGTTAAAGCTCGCCGTGTAGGTGGTGCTAACTACCAAGTACCAATCGAAGTAAAACCGGAGCGCCGTACCACTCTTGGCCTGCGTTGGATGGTTAACTACTCCCGTAACCGTGGAGAGAAAACCATGGAACAACGTCTTGCTAACGAGATCATGGACGCTGCTAACAACACCGGTGCAGCAGTTAAAAAGCGTGAAGACACGCACAAGATGGCTGAAGCGAACAAAGCGTTTGCTCACTATCGCTGGTAGGAATTGAATCGGGTGTCCGTATTGGATACCCGTTTATTCTCAAACTCGAGTATGGAAGGAGCATACCTAATGGCTCGCGAGTTCTCTTTGCCGAATACGCGTAATATCGGTATCATGGCTCACATCGATGCTGGTAAGACGACGACTACTGAGCGTATTCTGTTCTACACTGGTCGCGTTCATAAAATTGGTGAGGTGCACGAAGGTGCAGCAACCATGGACTGGATGGAACAAGAGCAAGAGCGTGGTATCACGATCACTTCGGCTGCTACTACTGCTCAATGGAATGGCCATCGAATCAACATTATCGATACGCCAGGCCACGTAGACTTCACTGTAGAAGTTGAGCGCTCCCTGCGCGTTCTTGACGGTGCTGTAACCGTTTTTGACGCAAAAGGTGGCGTTGAGCCGCAGACCGAAACCGTATGGCGCCAAGCTGACCGCTATGGCGTACCACGCATGTGCTACATCAACAAAATGGATATCATGGGTGCTAACTTTGATATGTGCTTGGGTCAGATCAAATCTCGCCTGGGTGCAAATCCAGTAGCTATCCAATATCCAATCGGTGCAGAAGATCAATTCAAAGGTATGGTTGACCTGATCGAAATGAAGGCAATCGTATATACCGATGATTTGGGTAAAACTTCTGACTCTGCTGAAATTCCTGCTGAACTGCTCGCTCGTTGCGAAGAACTTCGCATGGCGATGGTTGAGGCAGCTGCAGAACAAGACGAAGAGCTCATGATGAAGTATTTGGAAGGCGAAGAGCTGACCAACGACGAAATCCGTGCTGCTCTGCGTAAGGGTACTATCGAGTGCAAACTGACGCCGGTAATGTGCGGTTCTTCTTACAAGAACAAAGGTGTTCAGCCTATGCTGGACAACGTAGTTACTTACCTGCCGTCTCCGGTAGATATCCCTGCAATCAAAGGTACATTGCCAGATACTGAAGAAGAAGTTGATCGTGCTGCTGACGACAACGGTCCGTTCTCTGCTCTTGCGTTCAAGATCATGACTGACCCGTATGTAGGCCGCCTGACTTTCTTCCGCGTATACTCCGGTGTACTGAGTTCCGGTTCTTATGTTCTCAACTCTACCAAAGGTAAACGTGAGCGCGTAGGCCGTATCCTGCAAATGCACGCAAACCACCGTGAAGAGATCCAAACGGTTTACTCCGGTGACATTGCTGCAGCTGTAGGTTTGAAAGATACAACAACTGGTGATACTCTGTGTGATGAAAAGGCTCCTGTAATCCTCGAGTCTATGGACTTCCCAGAGCCAGTTATCTCTGTTGCGATCGAACCAAAATCCAAAGCAGACCAAGACAAGATGGGTATCGGCCTGTCCAAGCTGGCTGAAGAGGATCCAACGTTCAGAACTCGCACAGATGAAGAGACTGGTCAAACAATCATCTCCGGTATGGGTGAGCTTCACCTGGAGATCATCGTAGACCGTCTGAGACGCGAATTTAAAGTCGAGTCGAACGTAGGTGCTCCACAAGTTGCTTACCGTGAAACATTCCGTAACGCAGCAAAAGTGGAAGGTAAATTCGTTCGTCAGTCCGGTGGTCGTGGTCAATACGGTCACGTTTGGGTGGAATTCTCTCCACTCGAAGCTGGTCAAGGCTTCCAATTCGAAAACAAAATCGTTGGTGGTGTAGTACCACGCGAATACATCCCTGCTGTTCAAGCGGGTATCGAAGAGTCCATGAAAAATGGTGTTATCGCCGGCTTCCCGCTGGTTGATATCAAAGCAACTGTCGTAGACGGTAGCTACCATGATGTTGACTCCAACGAGATGGCATTTAAAGTAGCAGGTTCTCTCGCTCTGAAAGAAGCTGCGAAAAAATGTGGCGCTGTACTGCTCGAGCCAATCATGAAAGTAGAAGTTACAATGCCAGAAGAGTACATGGGCGACGTTATGGGCGACCTGAACTCCCGCCGCGGTCGTATCGAAGGTATGGAAGCTCGTGCAAATGCACAAGTAATCCGTGCAATGGTACCACTGTCCGAGATGTTTGGTTACTCCACAATTCTTCGTTCCCGTACCCAAGGCCGTGGCGTTTACTCCATGGTGATCGACCACTACGAAGAAGTACCTAAATTTATCGCTGAAGAGATCATCAAGAAATCTAAAGGCGAATAATTACAGGTTACAGCTTTATCTTGCAATCAGAAAGGTTTACAATATTGAAGGGACAACCATTCGTAAGGTAAACCTTTCTTCAAACCATAAAACCCTTATCTATAAGGAGGCTTTTCTCTCATGGCAAAAGCGAAATTTGAACGTAATAAACCACACGTTAACATTGGTACTATCGGTCACGTTGACCATGGTAAAACTACCCTGACTGCTGCTATTACAACTGTATTGGCACAGAGCGGTAAAGCACAAGCAATGAACTATGCTGCGATTGACGCTGCTCCAGAAGAAAAAGAGCGCGGTATCACAATCAACACAGCACACGTTGAGTACGAAACTGACAACCGTCACTATGCTCACGTTGACTGCCCTGGTCACGCTGACTACGTGAAAAACATGATTACTGGTGCTGCTCAAATGGACGGCGCAATCCTGGTTGTATCCGCAGCTGATGGCCCTATGCCACAAACTCGTGAGCACATCCTGCTCTCCAAGCAAGTAGGCGTACCTTACATCGTAGTATTCATGAACAAATGCGACATGGTAGACGATGAAGAGTTGTTGGAACTGGTTGAAATGGAAATCCGTGACCTGTTGTCTCAATATGAGTTCCCAGGTGACGACACTCCAGTAATCAAAGGTTCTGCTAAAGAAGCTTTGGATAACCCAACTGGTGACTGGGCTAAGAAAATTGTTGAGCTGATGGAAGCTGTAGATTCCTACATCCCAACTCCTGAGCGCGCAACTGACAAGCCGTTCCTGATGCCTGTAGAGGACGTGTTCACGATCACTGGTCGTGGTACTGTTGCTACTGGTCGCGTAGAGCGCGGTGTAGTAAAAGTTGGTGACCAAGTTGAGATCATCGGTTTGGCTGAAGAAACAAAAACAACTACTGTAACTGGCGTTGAGATGTTCCGCAAATTGCTGGATTCCGCTCAAGCTGGTGACAACATCGGTGCTCTTCTGCGCGGTGTAGACCGTAATGACATCGAGCGTGGACAATGCTTGGCGAAGCCAGCTTCCGTTAAGCCTTACACTAAGTTCAAAGCAGAAGTTTACGTTCTGTCCAAAGAAGAAGGCGGACGTCACACTCCTTTCTTTGCTAACTACCGTCCACAGTTCTACTTCCGTACAACTGACGTAACAGGTATCATCCAACTGCCAGAAGGCGTTGAAATGATCATGCCTGGCGACAACACTGAGTTCACTGTTGAACTGATCGCTCCAGTAGCGATGGAACAAGGTACTCGCTTCGCGATCCGCGAAGGTGGCCGTACAGTAGGCGCTGGTGTTGTAGCTTCTATCGACGCTTAGGATTTACTGATACGCAAAAACCCGACAACTTTGGTTGTCGGGTTTTTTAATGCGCTTTTATCGAATTTTTAAATAACTCCCATCAAAATCATTCAATAAGCTGCTCAGAGTAATATGCTACAATACCATCAGGATTGGATGGGGGATACTATAGATGAAAAATAATGAGCGATTATTGTTTCTTATGCTTGCAGGTGTTGTCACGCTGTGGGGCTTGAACGTGGTCATGGTCAAATATTTAACGACGTTCCCTCCATTATATGTGGCCGCTATACGCATGACTGTTGGTGGGATATGTTTATCGCCACTCATCTTCATATACAGAAAGAGTTTGCGATTTAGCAAAACAGATTGGTTCTTGTTAGCTGGAGTCGGTGCTAGTTCTATCGCGCTTCATCAAATAACGCTTGCAGCAGGTGTTCAATACACGACGGCAGGAAATGCATCGCTTATACTTGGATTAAATCCTTTGGCAACTGCTCTCTTGGCGATGCTTTTCTTAGGGGAAGGCATGTCGTTGAAAAAAGGGCTTGGCATTGGAATGGGTTTTGCAGGAGTATTGATTGTCGTCATCTCTCAGCACGGCGGCCTTCATATGAATGGCTGGGGAGATGCCATTATGTTTTTCTCCATGCTTATGTATGTAACGGGTGGTTTACTCATTCGGAAATTGGTCGTAAGAGGTGTACCGGTGCTTTTAATTACGGCTTTATCGCAAATGTTTGGGGTCATCTTCTTATGGGGAGTAGCTTTGACTGTCCAACCAGCTTCCTATTATCTAGCTTTGGATGTTTCATCCTTCCAGTGGCTTGTGATTTTTGCTTCAGGTGCGCTGTCAACTGCGCTCGGTTCGATCGGCTGGAATTATGGGATACGTCAGCTCGGAGCGAGTCGAACAGCTGTTTTCTTAAATGGAATGCCAATGGCCAGCTTGGTATTTGCGGCGATATTCCTGGGAGAAAGCCTTCAACTCGTACACTTACTAGCACTGTGCATGATCGTAGGCGGTGTTTATTTGGGATCGCGTAGCTTAGTGAGACCGAAAGCTACACGTGCAGCAGCAACCTCTGATATAACGACAAAAGCGTAGGACAGTAAATTGCCCTACGCTTTTTCTTATTGATCCCACTTATTGACCATATGATGAGCAGTTAAGCGCAAGCGATCAAAGATTTGCTTTCGAATTTCGCCTTCCAGTTCAGTCAGGTCCATGGCTTTATCCATACAAGAGAGCCAAGCTTCTGCCTGTATAGGTCCAATCGGGAATGGCATGTGTCGTGCTCGCAGCATCGGATGACCATGGGCGTCCGAATACAGGCTTGGACCACCGAGAAACTGTGTTAAAAACTGATATTGCCGTTCCTTCACATGGGTTAAATCTTCAGGGAAGAGGTCGTTAATGTCGGGATGCTGCTTTACCAGATCGTAAAAAGTATCGACAAGACGGGCCAAAGTATCTGCACCGCCAATGATTTCATAAGGGGTTTGATTCACATCAGACATTGAGGAAAACCTCCATTTCATAACGATTACAACCATTAGTATAACGTTTTCCTTCTATTATAGATAGATGACTTAGGGAGTTGGCAGGTAATCCCGCTTGCCTTTCTTCCCGGAAATCTGTAATATGTTCAAGGTGAGCTAATCAGTAGGCACACCATGTACAAAAAAATATGAGGAAACCCAAGAAAAAACTTGCGTTGCCCAATTCTTTTTAGTACAATATTGAATGTTGGTCATGGACTTGCGATGATGTGGGAGGTTGCTGACACACCCGGGCCCTTTGCCATGACTGGGGTGCAGGATATTTCCACGGAGAAATGTCTGTTTAAAAAATGGGCGAAAAAGGAGGGACTTCAATGGCAAAGCAAAAGATTCGTATTCGTTTGAAGGCGTATGATCACAAAATCCTGGATCAGTCCGCAGAGAAAATCGTGGACACTGCGAAGCGTTCCGGTGCTAACGTATCCGGTCCAATTCCACTTCCTACGGAGAAAGCAATTTACACGATCCTGCGTGCGGTTCATAAGTACAAAGATTCTCGTGAGCAATTCGAGATGCGTACACATAAACGTTTGATCGATATCTTGAATCCTACACCACAAACAGTAGATGCTCTGATGCGTCTGGATCTGCCGTCTGGTGTGGACATCGAGATTAAACTGTAAGGTCCCAAAAAGCGATACACGCGCAGACGTTGTCTTGATAAGCGTGTTATACCAAGCAACAAACCCTTAAATGGCACCCCTGCGCATCGATGGGGACTTGATACAACATAAAACGTTTTACTGAAATAAGCACAGGAGGTGGCACAAATGACCAAAGGAATCTTAGGGAAAAAACTTGGAATGAGTCAAGTTTTTGGTCCAAACGGAGCAGCGATTGCTGTAACGGTTATCGAGGCAGGTTCTAACGTAGTTCTTCAGAAGAAAGACGTTGCGAACGACGGTTATGAAGCAATTCAAATCGGTTTCGACGACAAAAAAGAACAGCGCGCTAACAAGCCGGAAAAAGGCCATGCAGCAAAAGCTAACACTGCTCCTAAGCGCTTCGTTCGCGAAATTCGCGGAGTAAACCTCGCTGACTATGAGGTTGGTCAAGAGTTGAAGGCTGACATTTTTGCTGAGGGAGAATTCGTTGACGTTGCCGGCGTAACCAAGGGTAAAGGTTTCCAAGGTGCAATCAAACGTCACAATCAATCCCGCGGTCCTATGGCTCACGGTTCACGCTACCATCGCCGCCCAGGTTCTTTGGGTGCTGTCGATCCAGGTCGTGTATTTAAAGGCCAAACCCTGCCAGGTCAAATGGGTGGAGACAACGTTACCATTCAAAACCTGGAAGTGGTTAAAGTTATCGCAGAACGCAACTTGATTCTCGTGAAAGGCTCCGTGCCTGGTCCGAAAAACGGCTGCGTACTGGTTTCCACGGCAGTCAAGAAGAACTAGTAAGGAAAGGAGGAACTGACATGCCGAAAGTAGCTCTTTATAACCAAAGCGGTTCTCAAGTTGGCGAAATCGATCTGGCAGACAGCGTATTTGGGATTGAGCCTAACAGCGCAGTTCTGTACGATGCGATCGTGATGCAACAAGCATCCCAACGCCAAGGTACACATGATGTGAAGAACCGTTCTGAAGTACGTGGTGGTGGCCGCAAGCCATGGCGCCAAAAAGGTACAGGACGTGCACGCCAAGGTTCCATTCGCTCTCCGCAATGGAAAGGTGGCGGCGTTGTATTCGGTCCAACTCCGCGCAAATACGGTTACAAACTGAACCGTAAAGTTCGTCGTTTGGCACTGAAATCCGCACTCTCCGCAAAAGTACAAAGCAATGAAATGTTGGTTTTGGAAGCTCTGAACATTGCAGCTCCTAAAACAAAAGAAATGACAGTTGTTCTGAACAACTTGAAAGCAGATCGCAAAGTTCTGATCGTTACTTCCGAGTACGACCAAAACGTAGCTCTTGCTTCCCGCAATATTCCAGGTGCAAAAATCGTAGATGCTGCAGGCATTAACGTTCTTGATCTGGTAGCGCATGACAAAGTAATCGTGACGAAAGAAGCGATTGCGAAAGTAGAGGAGGTGCTCGCATAATGAAGAGCCTTCATGATGTCCTTAAACGCCCTGTCATTACCGAGCGCACCACTGATATGATGGCTGAGAAAAAGTACGTATTCGAAGTACCTCTCAAAGCCAACAAGACAGAAATCAAACAAGCAGTTGAAAAAGTATTTGGCGTAAAAGTAGAAGCAGTTAACACAGTTCGTGTACCTGCTAAACCAAAACGCTACGGAAAATACTCCGGTTACACATCCGAGTGGAAGAAAGCAATCGTTAAGCTGACTGATGACAGCAAAGAATTGGCCTTCTACGAGGGAGTATAACCTCGACGACTACCGAAAAGGAGGGTATTAACATGGGTATCAAAAAGTTTAAACCGACTTCTCCTGGTCGTCGCCAAATGACGGTTTCTACTTTCGAGGAGATCACCACGTCGACTCCCGAAAAATCCTTGTTGGCGCCTCTCAGCAAAAAAGCTGGTCGCAACAACCAAGGTAGAATTACCGTTCGTCATCAAGGTGGCGGTCACAAACGTAAATACCGTATTATCGACTTCAAACGTAACAAAGATGGTATCATTGGTCGCGTAGCAACCATTGAATACGATCCAAACCGTTCCGCTAACATCGCGCTGATCAACTATGCAGACGGTGAAAAGCGTTACATTATCGCTCCACAAAACCTGAAAGTGGGCGACCAGATTGTATCCGGAGCAGATGCCGACATCAAAATCGGTAACGCACTGCCAATGGAGAAAATCCCGGTAGGTACTACCATCCACAACATCGAGCTGAAACCTGGTAAAGGTGGCCAATTGGTTCGCGCTGCTGGTACTTCTGCTCAATTGCTTGGTCGTGATGGTGAATTCGTAATCGTTCGCCTGTCTTCCGGTGAAACTCGCCGCATTCATAACGTATGCCGCGCTACTATCGGTCAAGTAGGTAACCAAGATCACGAATTGCTGAACATCGGTAAAGCAGGACGTTCCCGCTGGTTGGGTATTCGCCCGACAGTTCGCGGTAGCGTAATGAACCCTAACGATCACCCACACGGTGGTGGTGAAGGTCGCGCTCCAATCGGTCGTAAGGCTCCTGTTACTCCTTGGGGTAAACCAACCCTGGGTCTCAAGACTCGTAAGAAAAAGAACAAGTCCGACCAGTACATCATCCGCCGCCGTAAAAAGTAAGGTAGGCTGATACTATAACCGAACGCCTTTGGCGAAGGGAGGTTCACTAATGGGACGTAGCTTAAAAAAGGGTCCTTTCGTGGATGACCACTTGATGAAAAAAGTTGACGAGCAAAATGAAAAGAACGAGAAACGCGTGATCAAAACATGGTCTCGCCGTTCCACCATCTTCCCTGATTTCGTAGGACACACGTTTGCAGTTTACGATGGCCGCAAACATGTACCTGTATACGTATCGGAAGACATGGTTGGTCATAAATTGGGTGAATTCGCACCAACTCGTACCTTCAAGGGTCACGTCGACAACGACAAGAAGTCCAAGAAGCGCTAATTTTCTCTTGACAGAGAGGAGGTACAAAGATGGAAGCAAAAGCAGTTGCACGCAATATTCGCATCGCGTCTCGTAAAGTCCGCCTGGTGGTTGACTTGATCAGAGGCAAGCAAGTAGGTGAAGCTTTGGCGATCTTGAAACATACGCCTAAAGCAGCTTCTCCGGTTGTTGAAAAGCTCCTGAAATCGGCTATTGCAAACGCTGAGCACAACTATGAGCTGGATCCAAATGGCTTGGTAGTCGGCAAAATCTTCGTAGACCAAGGTCCTACGTTGAAGCGTTTCCGTCCGCGCGCTATGGGTCGCGCTAGCCGCATCCATAAACGCACGAGCCACATCACAGTGGTACTAAACGAGAAATAAGGAGGGATTACGTGTGGGTCAAAAGGTAAGCCCGGTAGGTCTTCGGATCGGTGTCATTCGTGACTGGGAGTCCAAATGGTACGCTGACAAGGACTTCGCAACTCTGTTGCACGAAGACTTGAAAATCCGTAAGTATGTAAAAGGGCGTCTGAAAGATGCTGCTGTATCCACGATCGAAATCGAACGCGCAGCTAATCGCGTGAACGTTACGATTCACACCGCTAAGCCTGGTATGGTAATTGGTAAAGGTGGTTCAGAGGTTGAAACTCTGCGCAAAACTTTGACCGAACTGACTGGCAAACGCGTTCATATCAACATCAACGAAGTAAAACGTCCGGATCTGGATGCTACTCTTGTAGCTGAAAATATTGCACGCCAATTGGAAAACCGCATTTCTTTCCGCCGTGCGCAAAAGCAATCGATTACTCGTTCGCTGCGCTCTGGTGCTAAAGGTATCAAAACCTTGGTAAGCGGTCGTCTTGGCGGCGCGGACATCGCACGTTCTGAAGGTTACAGCGAAGGTACTGTTCCGCTTCACACATTGCGCGCTGACATCGACTACGGTACTGCTGAAGCACATACCACTTATGGTCGCATCGGTGTTAAAGTGTGGATCTATCGTGGAGAAGTCCTTCCAGCGAGAAAGAACGTCGCTACTGAGGAAGGAGGCAAGTAATCATGTTGACGCCAAAACGCGTGAAACACCGTAAACAACACCGCGGGAAAATGGCAGGTAACGCAAAAGGCGGTACTACTGTTGCGTTCGGTGAATACGGATTGCAAGCAATGGAGCCATCTTGGGTAACTAACCGTCAGATCGAGGCAGCTCGTATCGCGATGACTCGTTACATTAAACGTGGTGGTAAAGTTTGGATCAAAATTTTCCCAGACAAACCAGTAACACAAAAACCGCTCGAAGTACGGATGGGTTCCGGTAAAGGTTCTCCTGAGAAATGGGTAGCGGTAGTGAAGCCAGGCAAGATCATGTTTGAACTTGCTGGTGTTCCTGAAGAAGTCGCTCGCGAAGCTATGCGTCTGGCTATGCACAAACTGCCTATCAAGTGCAAGTTCGTGAAGCGTGAAGAAGTGGGTGGTGACGCACATGAAGGCTAATGAGTACCGTAATTTGACCACTGCCGAGCTCGAACAAAACGTTACTTCTTTGAAAGAAGAGTTGTTCAACCTTCGTTTCCAGTTGGCAACGGGTCAACTCGAAACCACATCTCGTATCAAACAAGTGCGTAAGGATATTGCTCGTGCGAAAACCGTCCTGCGCCAGAGAGAATTGGGAATCGGCTAATTATAGGAAGGAGGTTTGAACGATGACCGCAGATCGCAATATGCGTCGAACCGTTGTAGGTCGCGTCGTTTCCGACAAGATGGATAAAACCATTGTTGTTCTTGTTGAAACTTACAAGACACACCCATTGTACGGTAAACGCATGAAATTCTCCAAAAAGTTCAAGGCTCACGATGAGAACAACGCAGCAAAAGTTGGCGACATCGTAGAAATCATGGAAACTCGTCCATTGTCTAAAGACAAGCGTTTCCGTATGGTACGTATCGTTGAAGAGGCAGTAATCGTATAAGTCAGATTTTCGGATAGATAAATCCGAAAGGAGGAACAGTAAATGATCCAAACTCAAACGAGATTGGCTGTTGCTGACAACTCCGGTGCTAAGGAACTCATGTGCATCAAGGTTCTGGGTGGTTCCGGTCGCAAAACGGCGAACATCGGGGATGTTATCGTGTGCTCCGTAAAATCCGCTACACCCGGCGGCGTTGTCAAGAAAGGTCAAGTAGTTAAAGCGGTTGTAGTACGCACAGCAAGTGGCGTTCGTCGTAACGATGGTTCTTACATCAAGTTCGATGAGAATGCAGCTGTAGTTATCAAAGACGATCAATCCCCTCGTGGTACTCGTATCTTTGGACCTGTGGCTCGTGAGCTCCGCGACAAGGATTTCATGAAGATCATCTCTCTGGCTCCAGAGGTTATCTAATTGAACGGAAAAACTCAGGCAGTTTGTTCGATAGGAGGTGCACCAAGCGATGCACGTTAAAAAAGGCGACACTGTTATCGTAAATGCGGGCAAAGATAAAGGCAAAAAAGGTCGCGTTCTCGCTGCTTATCCAAAGAAAGAACGCGTTCTGGTTGAAGGTATCAACCTCGTGAAGAAACATAGCCGTCCGTCCCAAGCTAACCCGCAAGGTGGCATTGTGACTCAAGAAGCAGCTATTCACGTATCCAACGTGTCTTTGATCGATCCGAAGTCCGGAAAAGCTACTCGCATCGGTTACAAAGTTTTGGATAACGGCAAGAAAGTTCGGTACGCGAAAAAGTCTGGCGAAGTACTCGACAAGTAGTCAGGTTGGAAAGGAGGATATCCTAGATGGCAACAAGATTGAAAGAAAAGTATACGAGCGAAATCGTGCCTGGTTTGATGAGCAAGTTTAACTACACTTCCATCATGCAAGTGCCGAAAGTAGAAAAGATCATCATCAATATGGGTGTTGGCGAAGCGGTAGCGAACGCTAAGTCCTTGGATACTGCAATTGAAGACCTGCAAATCATCGCTGGTCAAAAGCCTGTAGTAACAAAGGCTAAGAAATCCATCGCGGGTTTCAAATTGCGTGAAGGTATGCCGATCGGTGCGAAGGTTACTCTGCGCGGCGAGCGTATGTACCACTTCCTCGACAAATTGATGAACGTATCTCTCCCGCGTGTTCGTGACTTCCGTGGAATTTCTTCCAAGGCTTTTGACGGTCGCGGTAACTACACACTTGGTCTGAAGGAACAACTGATCTTCCCTGAGATCGAGTACGATAAAATTGATAAAGTTCGTGGTATGGACATCGTTATTGTTACTTCCGCGAAAACGGATGAGGAAGCTCGTGAGTTGCTGACTCAAATGGGTATGCCATTCCGTAAATAAACCCACTCGTAAGGAGGGAAGAATGTGGCAAAGAAATCAATGATCATCAAGCAACAGCGGGAGCCGAAGTTTGCAGTACGCGCGTACACTCGTTGCGAGCGTTGCGGACGTCCTCACTCCGTATTGCGTAAATTCAAACTCTGCCGTATTTGCTTCCGTGAACTTGCTTATAAAGGTCAAATTCCAGGCGTGAAAAAAGCAAGCTGGTAATTTGAAACGGGAAGGAGGTTTTCTCTCATGGTTATGACTGATCCAATCGCAGATATGTTGACACGAATTCGTAACGCCAACATGGTTCGCCACGAGAAAGTGGAAATCCCGGCGTCCACCATCAAGAAGGAAATCGCGCGCATTCTGAAAGAAGAAGGCTTCATCCGCGATGCGGAGTTTGTTGAAGACAACAAACAAGGAATCATCCGCGTATTCCTGAAATATGGTGCGAGCAACGAGCGCGTCATCACAGGTCTGAAACGTATCTCCAAGCCAGGACTTCGTGTTTATGCAAAGAACAATGAAGTACCTAAGGTTTTGGGTGGTCTCGGTTGCGCGATCATCTCTACATCCACTGGTGTAATGACTGACAAGCAAGCTCGTCAAGCACACGTTGGTGGAGAGGTTCTCGCATACATTTGGTAATTAACAGATTGTAAATAGCACAGGAGGTGCACCACATGTCTCGTGTCGGTAGAAAACCGATCGTGGTCCCTGCAGGCGTTACCCTCACTCTGAACGGTACTGAGCTGACGGTAAAAGGCCCTAAGGGTCAACTCGTTCGTAGCTTCCATGAAGATATCAAAATCAACATCGCTGAAAACGAAGTAGTTGTTGAGCGTCCAAGCGATAACAAACTTCACCGTTCCCTGCATGGTACGACTCGTGCGCTGGTATCCAACATGGTAACTGGCGTATCTGAAGGCTTCACTCGTACCTTGGAACTGGTCGGTGTAGGTTACCGTGCTGCCAAAACTGGCAACGGCGTTACTCTCTCTCTTGGTTTCTCCCACCCAGTGGAAGTTAATCCAGAAGAGGGTATCGAAATCGACGTACCTAACCAAACGACTCTGATTGTTAAAGGTATCAACAAAGAGCGTGTAGGCCAAATTGCTGCTGAGATTCGTTCCCTGCGCAAACCTGAGCCATACAAAGGTAAAGGTATTCGTTACAACAACGAAGTGGTTCGTCGTAAAGAAGGTAAAAAAGGTAAATAAGCTTCTAGCTTCATGAGAAAGGAGGCCGCTTAATGTTTACGAAAGCTGATAAAAACAAAGCTCGGAAAAAACGTCACCTGCGAATCCGCAAACGCGTGATTGGTTCAACCATTCGCCCGCGTCTGAACGTATTCCGTTCTTCTAAGCACATCTACGCTCAATTGATCGACGATGCAACTGGCGCAACATTGGTATCTGCATCTTCTTTGGATAAAGAGCTGGGCCTGAATAATGGCGCTAACGTGGAAGCTGCTACAGCTGTTGGCACACTGATCGCTAAGCGTGCACAAGAAAAAGGTGCGACTGAAGTGATTTTTGACCGCGGTGGTTACATCTATCATGGACGTATTAAAGCACTGGCAGAAGCAGCTCGTGAAGCTGGTCTGCAATTCTAACAACAAGGAGGGTAAGGAATGCGTATCGACCCTAGCAAATTAGAGCTCGAAGAAAAAGTAGTCGCAGTTAACCGTGTAGCAAAAACGGTTAAAGGTGGACGTCGTATGAGCTTCAGCGCCTTGGTTGTTGTGGGAGACCGTAACGGCCACGTAGGTGCTGGTATGGGTAAAGCTCAAGAAGTTCCAGACGCCATTCGCAAAGCGATTGACGATGCTAAGAAAAAATTGATCCGTGTACCGATGAGAGGAACAACAGTTCCGCACCAAGTACTGTGCCAATTCGGCGCAGGTAAGGTTCTCATCAAGCCTGCTGCCCCTGGTACAGGTGTTATCGCTGGTGGACCTGTTCGTGCCGTACTCGAACTGGCTGGTGTAGGCGATATTTTGAGTAAGTCTCTTGGTTCCAACAATCCTATCAACATGGTCAACGCTACGCTGGAAGGCCTCGGCCGTCTGAAAACAGCGGAAGATGTCGCGAAATTGCGCGGTAAGACTGTTGACGAGTTGTTGGGTTAATAAGGAGGGAATGAACATGGCAAAATTGCAAATCACCCTCAAACGCAGCTTGATTGGTCGCACTGTTGACCAACAAGACACTGTAAAAGCTCTGGGTCTTCGCAAAATCAACTCCACTGTAGTGAAGGAAGATAACGCTGCAATCCGTGGAATGGTTTTCAAAGTGAAGCACTTGGTTGAAGTGAAAGAAGTAGAAGCTTAATTGATCATCTCAATTAGTTAGGAGGTGCAACGTATGAAATTGCATGAACTGCAACCTGCAGAAGGATCCCGTCACACTCGTAAGCGCATCGGTCGCGGTATTGGTAGCGGTACTGGCAAAACTGCTGGTAAAGGTCACAAAGGTCAAAACGCTCGTTCTGGTGGCGGTGTTCGCCCTGGTTTCGAGGGTGGTCAAAACCCATTGTACCGTCGTCTGCCTAAGCGTGGTTTCACTAACATCAGCCGCAAAGAATTTGCGATTGTTAGCTTGGACGCGCTGAACCGTTTCGAAGAGGGCACTGTAGTAACACCTGAACTGTTGAAAGAAACTGGTGTTATCAGTGCGCTGCGCGATGGTGTTAAGGTTCTTGCTAACGGTGAACTGACTGTGAAGCTGACTGTAAAAGCTCACAAGTTCTCCGGAGCTGCTGCTGAGAAGATCGCTCAAGTCGGTGGAACAACCGAGGTGATCTAATGTTAGCGTCCTTAACTAACATTTTTAAGATTAGCGACTTGCGTAGTAAGATCCTTTTTACGCTCATGATGCTGGTTGTTTTCCGGATCGGAAGCTTCGTGCCAGTTCCTAACGTAAACGTCGAGTTGTTTCAGCAGAACACAAACCAATTACTGGGCTTGTTGAACACCTTCTCGGGTGGAGCACTGCAAAACTTCTCGATTTTTGCCATGGGTATCATGCCGTACATTACGGCATCGATTATCATGCAGCTGATGTCCATGGATGTTGTGCCTAAGCTTACGCAATGGGCTCGTGAAGGGGAAGTTGGCCGTCGCAAGATTGCCACCGTTACCCGTTACGCTACCATCATCCTTGGTTTGATTCAGTCTGTAGGGATGACGATTGGATTCAACAATATGGCGCCTGGATTGCTAAACGACACGTCGGTTAGTAGCTATGCACTCATTGCGTTGACTTTGACAGCTGGGACCGCATTCATGATGTGGATGGGGGAACAGATTACGGAGAAGGGTATCGGTAACGGGATTTCGATCCTGATCGTTGCCGGGATCGTTGCTGGATTGCCTAATGCAGCTTCAACGATTTACACCACGATGTTTGGTGATCCATCTGTAAATATCTTTTTCAGCATCGTCAAAGTTCTGCTTATCCTATTGGTGGTCCTCGCCATTATTGTCGGGGTTATCTTTATGCAGCAAGGTCTTCGTAAGATTCCAGTGCAATATGCGAAACGAGTGGTTGGACGCAAAATGTACGGTGGTCAATCTACCCACATTCCGCTGAAAATCAACTCTGCTGGTGTTATTCCTGTTATCTTTGCGGTATCGCTGGTAATGTTCCCGTCAACACTTGCTCAGTTCTGGGTGGATGCATCCGGACAAGGATTTGCTAACTGGATTTATCAGAACTTCCAAGTCAACCAACCATTAGGAATGACGCTTTACGCTATCTTGATTCTCGGATTCACCTACTTCTACACATTCGTACAGATCAACCCTGTACAAATGGCAGAAAACATGAGAAAAAATGGTGGTTACATTCCTGGTATCCGACCTGGTAAAAACACTGAGGTATTCATTACTCGTACATTAAACCGGTTAACATTGGCGGGCGCTTTGTTCTTGATGCTGATTGCGATTTTGCCATTCTTCTTCGGTAGTATTGCAAACTTGCCGCAATCCATTTACATCGGCGGTACATCGCTGTTGATCGTGGTTGGGGTATGCTTGGATACAATGAAGCAGATTGAAAGTCAGATGATCAAACGCCACTACCAAGGGTTTATCAAGTAATGACTTAGATGTTTACAGAGAAGCTTCTGTAGCTTTTTTGATGGGACGGAGGGAATGGACGTGAATATAATTCTGATGGGGCTGCCTGGAGCCGGTAAAGGGACACAGGCAGAACGTATCGTAAAAGAGTTTGACATCCCGCACATTTCGACTGGCGACATGTTCCGAGCTGCGGTCAAAAACGAAACGCCGCTCGGACTAGAGGCTAAATCCTACATGGATAAAGGTCATCTCGTCCCAGACGAGGTCGTCATTGGTATTGTGCGGGAGCGCCTTTCGATGGATGACTGCGAAAAGGGATTCCTCTTAGATGGTTTTCCGCGCACAGTTCCTCAGGCGGAAGCGTTGACAGCTACAGTAAAAGAGCTGGGACGCGAAATTGACCATGTAATTAACATCAACGTTCAACGCGAGCAATTGATTGAACGTCTGACCGGTCGCTGGATCTGCCCTGTTTGCGGTGCTAGCTATCACACGATGTTCAATCCTCCAAAAGAGGCTGGCGTATGTGATAAAGATGGTGGTAAGCTGTATCAGCGTGATGACGACAAGATCGAAGTGGTAACACAACGCCTTGACGTAAATATCGCTCAAACACAGCCACTTATCGACTACTACTCCGCACAGGAACTTCTGCGAGATATCGATGGAGAACAAGATATCCAGGTAGTGTTTGCGGAAATTAAGTCTTTGTTGCGAGGGTAATTGCGAATGATTATCCTAAAGTCGAAAGCAGAACTTGAGGTTATGCGCGAAGCTGGTCGTATCGTCGCACTCACCCATCAAGAACTGGCCAAGGCGATCAAGCCTGGTGTCACGACGAAGCAGCTAGACGAAATTGCCGAGACCTTTATTCGAAGCATGGGAGCAATTCCATCGTTTAAAGGCTATGGTGGCTTTCCAGGAAGTATCTGTGCTTCAGTCAATGAAGAACTCGTACACGGGATCCCAGGTAAACGGGCGTTGCAAGAAGGAGACATTATCAGTATCGACATTGGTGCCCAGTTTCAGGGTTACCATGGCGACTCCGCTTGGACGTATCCGGTCGGTAAGATTTCAACAGAAAACCAGAATCTGCTCAGAGTAACGGAAGAGTCGTTGTACAAGGGGCTTGAAAAAGCTATTCCGGGTGGACGCTTATCCGATATCTCTCATGCGATTCAGGTTCATGCAGAAGCTGCCGACTTCACACTCGTTCGCGAGTATGTGGGGCATGGGATCGGGCAAAACTTGCACGAAGATCCGCAGGTTCCTAACTACGGCCCTCCTGATCGAGGACCGCGGTTAAAACCAGGCATGGTGTTGGCAATTGAGCCAATGGTAAATGCCGGCGAACGTTATGTCCGCACATTGGAGGACAATTGGACGGTAGTAACAGTGGATCGGAAAACTTGTGCTCATTTTGAACACACCATCGCGATTACGGAAGATGGCTATGAGATTTTTACACGGATATAAAAACGGTAGTTCCGAATGATTCGGGATTGTCGTCCAACGTGTCGACGATAAGTTCGTTGTGTGATCATTTCGCAAAACTCATGGGCCGACTGAAGAGCAGAAGA
Organism: Brevibacillus sp. DP1.3A; assembly: GCF_013284245.2. NCBI lineage: Bacteria > Bacillati > Bacillota > Bacilli > Caryophanales > Paenibacillaceae > Brevibacillus > Brevibacillus sp. DP1.3A. The sequence continues at coordinate 256,473 of NZ_CP085876.1, forward strand.
AAGGAGAGTTTACCATGGCAAAAGATGATGTAATTGAGGTGGAAGGTACGGTAATCGAACCTTTGCCAAATGCTATGTTTCGAGTAGAATTAGAGAATGGACATAAAGTCCTTGCTCACGTCTCTGGAAAAATCCGCATGCACTTTATCCGTATCCTGCCGGGGGATAAAGTAACTGTTGAACTGTCGCCGTACGACTTAACCCGCGGACGTATTACGTACCGCTATAAATAGTAAGCAAAACCCCTAGAAAAGGGAGGCAAGAACCATGAAAGTGAGACCTTCGGTTAAACCGATCTGCGAGAAATGCAAGGTTATCCGTCGCAAAGGTAACGTAATGGTTATTTGTGAAAATCCGAAGCATAAGCAAAAACAAGGGTAAACAAGGAGGTGCTTTTGACACATGGCACGTATTGCAGGCGTAGACTTGCCGCGCGAAAAACGCGTTGAAGTTGCTCTTACCTACATTTTTGGTATTGGCCGCCCCACGTCTCAAAAAGTTCTGTCCGCCACTGGCGTAGACGCTAACACTCGTGTTCGCGATCTGACAGAAGACGAAGTAAACAAACTTCGTGAGTACATCGACAAAACTGTGAAGGTGGAAGGTGACCTCCGTCGTGAGATCTCCCTCAACATCAAGCGTCTGATGGAAATCGGTTGCTTCCGTGGCATCCGTCATCGTCGTGGACTTCCAGTTCGCGGTCAACGTTCTAAAACAAATGCTCGTACGCGTAAAGGTCCACGCCGTACAGTAGCAAACAAGAAGAAGTAAAGGAGGGTAATCTGACATGGCGAAAAGAAAACAAGCTACAGCAACTCGTACCCGTCGTCGTGACCGTAAGAATGTTGAAGTCGGCGTAGCACACATCCGCTCAACTTTCAACAATACGATCGTCACTATCACGGATCCACACGGTAACGCGATCTCTTGGTCCAGTGCTGGTTCCCTCGGCTTCAAAGGCTCCCGTAAAAGCACGCCATTTGCTGCGCAAATGGCTGCTGAAGCGGCTGCACGCGTTGCTATGGAACACGGTATGCGTTCCCTTGAAGTATCAGTAAAAGGCCCAGGCGCTGGTCGTGAAGCTGCGATCCGTTCCCTGCAAGCAACTGGTCTTGAAGTGAACATGATTAAAGACGTGACGCCAATTCCGCACAACGGTTGCCGTCCACCAAAACGTCGCCGCGTGTAACTGGTTTATATCGTTCAGAACATGTCCATACTAGAATGGTAAATTCTGATTTATAGCTTGTCATGCACGCAAACGGTAAACCGCCGGGGAAATTCCTGAGTGGGCACGTATGCGGCCCACCCAAGGATTTCGACGTTTTGAAGGAGGGTTTGTTTAATGATAGAAATAGAAAAACCAAAAATCGAGGTTGTGGAAGTTAGCGACGACAACTCGTATGGAAAGTTTGTTGTAGAACCTCTAGAGCGCGGATACGGAACTACCCTTGGCAACTCGCTGAGACGAATTCTTCTTTCGTCCTTGCCAGGCGCGGCAGTTCGTACTGTTCAAATCGATGGGGTTCTTCACGAATTCTCCACGATTGAAGGCGTCGTTGAAGATGTAACCGAGATCATCCTGAACATCAAAGGCTTGGCGCTGAAGATCCATTCCGATGAAGAAAAAGTAATCGAGATCGATGCAGAAGGCGAAGGCGTTGTCAAAGCGGGAGATATCCGTGCTGACAGTGATGTGGAGGTCTTAAACCCTGATCTTCATATTGCAACGTTGGCCAATGGCGGTCGTCTGCATATCCGCATGACAGCTGGACGTGGTCGTGGTTATGTTCAATCTGATGGAAACAAATCTGAGGATCTGCCTATTGGTGTGATTCCGATTGATTCGATCTACACGCCGATCAAGCGCGTTAACTATCAAGTGGAAAATACCCGTGTAGGGCAAATGACCAACTATGATAAGTTGACACTTGAGGTTTGGACTAACGGTAGCATCAGTCCGGAAGAAGCCGTAAGTCTCGGCGCTAAAATCATGACGGAGCACCTGAACCTGTTTGTCGGTTTGACTGACGAGGCGAAGGATGCAGAAATCATGGTAGAGAAGGAAGAGGACAAGAAAGAGAAAGTCTTGGAGATGACTATCGAAGAGCTTGACCTTTCTGTTCGTTCCTACAACTGCTTGAAGCGTGCCGGTATTAATACCGTGCAAGAGCTGACGCAGAAGACCGAAGAGGACATGATGAAAGTACGCAATCTGGGGCGCAAATCTCTTGAAGAAGTTCAAGAAAAGTTAGCTGAGCTGGGCCTGTCCCTGCGCAGCGACGACTAGAATCGCAAACCAAGAAGCAAACTTTTGTTCTCTCGATTAAGAGGGAGGTAAACCACATGGCACAACGTAAATTGGGTCGTCGTAGCTCAGCTCGTAAAGCGCTGTTCCGCGACTTGGTAACAGACCTGATCATCAACGAGCGCATCGAAACTACAGAGATGAAGGCGAAAGAACTGCGCCCAATCGCTGAAAAAATGATCACGCTCGCGAAACGTGGCGATCTGCATGCTCGCCGTCAAGTTGCTGCTTTCGTTCGTAAAGAAGTTGCGAATACTGAAGGCCGCGATGCTGTTCAAAAACTGTTCGATGAAATCGCACCTCGCTTCAAAGAGCGCAACGGTGGATACACTCGTATCCTGAAAACCGGCCCTCGCCGTGGCGACGCTGCTCCAATGGCGTACATCGAATTCGTTTAATACATGTAAGCTGGTCGTTTACTCAGGTTTTAAGCCTGGTAGATTACCGCGAAAAGGGTGGGGGCAGATCTGGTCATAGGCTGGACTCTGATTCAACCCTTTTTTCCTTTCTCATCGAAATCCTGCTAGTCAGTTCCCTGTGAAGGCTGGGGAGGTTGTGAATGCCTTATGAATGAAGATAACCTGCTGGCATTGCGAGATGTTTCTTATATCTACGATGGTGAGGATGGCCAACGGGTTCCGGTATTACAAGGTGTTGACCTTACCATTCAAAAAGGTTCCTTTGTATCCGTACTGGGTCACAACGGTTCCGGCAAATCAACGATGGCAAAGCTGATGAATGCCCTGTTGCTTCCAGAAGGCGGCACAGTACTTATCGGTGGAATGGATACGAAAGATGGGGAGCAGCTTTGGGAAATTCGACGACATGTGGGCATGGTCTTTCAGAACCCGGACAATCAGATTGTTGGGGCTACAGTGGAAGATGATGTCGCCTTTGGCCTAGAAAACATGGGTGTGGACCCCAAAGAGATGCGAGATCGTATTGATGAGGCGCTCGTTTCTGTAGGGATGCAGTCTTATTTACAGGCACAACCACATCGTCTGTCTGGAGGTCAAAAGCAACGAGTGGCGATCGCGGGGATTATGGCGATGCGTCCTTCTGTCATCATCTTGGATGAAGCGACAGCGATGCTTGATCCACAAGGGAGAATGGAAGTGCTGAATCTGGCTCGTCAACTGAACCGTGACGAGGGACTCACGATCATTAACATTACCCATTTTCCGGAAGAAGCCATCTATTCGGATAAGGTCATCGTCATGAATGCCGGTGAAGTCCTGATGGAAGGTAAGCCGAGTGAAGTGTTTAATGAGGTAGATCGATTGAAACAGGTGGGGCTGGATGTGCCATTTGCCGTTCGACTGCGACACGCACTTCATTCCAACGGGATTGATTTACCGTTTGTCCTGCATCAAGAGGAGCTGGTGGAGCACGTATGCAAATTACTTTTGACCAAGTAAGCCATATCTACGCAAAGGGAACACCGTTCGAACGAGTTGCCTTACACAATATTTCGCTGACGATTCCATCCGGTTCGTTTGTCGGAATTATTGGCCACACGGGCTCGGGTAAGTCAACGCTGATTCAGCACTTGAACGGGTTGCTGATGCCTAGTACAGGGCAGATTACCCTGGGCGATGCGGTCATTACTCCAAAGCGGCGATTATCTCATGCTCAAAGGCGCGATATTGGGCTCGTCTTTCAATATCCTGAACATCAGTTGTTTGAAGAAACGGTTGCGAAGGATGTTGCTTTTGGACCGCTCAATTTTGACTTGCCAACGGAAATGGTGGAAGCGCGCGTAAAGGAGTCCCTTGAAATTGTCGGCTTGGATTATGCCACGATCAAGGATCGTTCGCCGTTTCATTTGAGTGGCGGGCAAATGCGACGTGTTGCTTTGGCTGGTGTTCTTGCCATGCAGCCCAAGGTTTTGGTATTGGATGAACCAACTGCGGGTCTTGATCCTGCGGGACGAGTAACGATTCTGGAAGGGATCTACCGGATTCATCGGGAACAAAACCTCACGACACTATTGGTAACGCACAGCATGGAAGAGGCAGCCCGCTACGCAGACTATTTGCTTGTGATGGCACAAGGACAAGTAGCTTTGCAAGGGAAGCCGGAGGAAGTATTCATGCAAGTGGATCGTCTCCGAGAGCTGTCTTTGGATGTACCGGAAACGGTGGCTCTCGTATCGCAAATGAATCAAATGCTGCCGGACAAGGCTAGTCTGCCGAGCTCCCTTTATCGGGAGGAAGAGCTGATTGCCCATCTGCTGGAACGACTGTCCGTACCAAAGGAGGGCTAGGCATGCTGCAGAATATCGCAATTGGTCAATACGTACCAGGGCAATCTTTTTTACATCGTGCAGATCCACGAAGCAAGCTTCTCTTCATTATCCTTTTTGCTACCTTGATTTTTTTGGCTAACAATACGATAACGTACGCCATACTCATTGGTTTTACCTTGTATGCTGCACTTCTTTCTAGGCTTTCATTGTCCTATATATTAAACAGCTTAAAGCCAGTCTGGATCCTGATTTTATTTACCGTCGTCTTGCATATTTTTATCACGAAAGGCGGAACGGTCTACTTTCAGTGGGGATGGTTTACAGTAGAAGAACAAGGAGTTCGCCAGGCGATCTTCATTTCTTTACGCTTGGGACTTTTGATTCTCATTAGTTCCTTGCTAACACTGACCACCTCTCCAATCGATTTGACGGAAGGTTTGGAGCGTTTACTAGGACCACTAGGGAAGATCGGCATACCGGTTCATGATATAGCCCTGATGATGTCAATTGCACTCCGGTTCATTCCGACCCTGATGGAAGAAACGGATAAGATCATCAAGGCGCAGACCGCCAGAGGAGCCAATTTCACCAGTGGAAGTCTCGTACGCAGAGCCAAGAACCTGATTCCGATCGCTATTCCATTGTTCGTTAGTGCGTTTCGGCGTGCTGAAGAGCTGGCTTTGGCGATGGAAGCGCGTGGCTATCGCGGGGGAGTGGGTAGAACACGGCTGAATAAGCTGACGTTCACTTGGCGTGATGGAATCGTAGCTGTTGTGAGTGTGATCTTGGTAATTGTGATTGGATGGTGGCGTACATGAAGCGACTGCGATGTGTATTAGCATATGACGGGACTGACTTCAGCGGTTTTCAGGTACAGCCAGATCAAGTAACGGTCCAGGGTGAAATTGAAGCCGCTTTGAATCGGGTTACCGGAGAGGATATCCAAGTCTTCGGTTCAGGCCGGACAGATGCGGGTGTTCATGCGCGCGGTCAAGTGATTCACTTTGACACGTCGAGTAACATTCCGATGGATAAATGGCGGTTTGTGTTGAACAATCAGTTGCCTGATTCTATTGTCATTCGGACAGTCGAAGAGGTCGATGCCTCTTTTCATGCGCGTTTTGACGTGCAAGTAAAAGAATATCGATATTGCATCGACAATAATCAGGTGGCAGATGTATTTCGACATCGTTACGCCGACCATATCCGGTTTCCGTTAGATGTGGACGCGATGCAGCAGGCTGCTCATTATTTGGTGGGTGAACATGATTTTACTTCCTTTTGCTCGGCAAAGACTTTCGTCGAGGACAAGGTTCGGACTGTGTACGGGCTCACCGTGGAAAAAATCGGAGACGAGGTATGGGTGACATGCCAAGGCAACGGTTTTTTGTACAACATGGTTCGAATTATTGTGGGGACTTTGGTTGAAGTAGGGCAAGGAAAAAGAAACCCTGCTGAACTGAGGGAAATCCTCGCCGCATGCGATCGGGAAAAGGCAGGTAAGACAGCACCAGCCAAGGGTCTGACCATGTGGGAAGTTGTCTACTAGTTTTCTGATTTCCAACTATTAGACGAACGAGCAGCACTTGACTATAGGGCTTCTATGTAGTACGATATTCCTTGGTATTTTAACCCCGCCTAGCCCCACTCTAGCCCCGGGATTGAAAGACAAGATCGTGATTACATGGAACACCTGGAAGAGTTGCTCACCCGTAACAGCAATTATCTTCCATTGCAAGTTTCGGTTGTTTTGGTTATAAGTGTGTTAGGTAAGATATTTAGGAGGGACAAAAATGCGTACCACATATATGGCGAAACCGCTCGAAGTTGAGCGCAAATGGTACATCGTTGACGCTGAAGGCCAAACGCTGGGTCGTCTGGCGAGCGAAGTAGCTTCTATCCTGCGCGGAAAATTGAAACCAGAATTCACTCCTCACGTTGACGCTGGCGATTTCGTAATCGTAATCAACGCTGACAAAGTGAAATTGACTGGTAACAAACTGAATGACAAAATTTACTACACTCACTCCCTGTATCCAGGTGGTTTGAAAAAGACCACTGCAGGCGCAATGCTGAACAAGAGACCAGATCGTATGTTCGAACTGGCGGTAAAAGGCATGCTGCCTAAAAACAGCCTGGGACGTCAAATGTTCACCAAGCTGAAAGTATACGCTGGAACTGAGCATCCACACGCAGCACAAAAACCAGAAGTTTGGCAAATTCGCGGTTAAGGTAAAGGGAGGAAATATACGTGGCACAAGTACAATACTACGGTACAGGTCGTCGTAAGCACTCCGTAGCACGCGTTCGCCTGGTTCCAGGTGAAGGTCGCATCGTGATCAACAAGCGTGAAATGGATACTTACTTTGGTTTGGAAACACTGAAATTGATCGTAAAACAACCACTCGTTTTGACTGAAACTCTTGGTCGTTACGATGTATTGGTTAACGTAAACGGCGGCGGAACCACTGGTCAAGCTGGTGCAATCCGTCACGGCGTTGCTCGCGCTCTGCTGAAAGCAGATCCGGAACTGCGCGGCGCTCTGAAACGCGCTGGCTTCCTGACTCGCGACCCTCGTATGAAAGAGCGTAAGAAATACGGCTTGAAAGCAGCTCGTCGCGCACCTCAGTTCTCCAAGCGCTAATTGCTGTTCGATACAACCCCTTGTCTGTTCGCAGGCAGGGGGTTTTTCCTTTTCATAAACGGGTATATTTGTCCATGTTTGTCCATATGATGGAACGAGAATGGGACAAAGGGGACGATACACTGTGACACGAAAAGGAGTAGGCTGGATATTGGCTTTTGCGGTACTTATGCTGTTGTTCACCTACGAAGCGCCTGATCGCTCTTCCTGGCAGGCATGGTCGCTGCCATTGACGGGAACGGTCATAGCCATTGACCCTGGGCATGGGGGAATAGACGGCGGTGCCGTTTCCAAAGCCGGGGATGTGGTTGAGAAAGAAGTGACTTTGGCCATTAGCATGTACTTGCGGGATTTCCTTCAGCAGTCAGGAGCGTTTGTAGTTATGACGAGGGAGGAAGATAAGGATTTGGCGAGTCCAGATGCGGCGCAGGCACGCAAACGAAAATCTGAGGATATTCGAAACCGAGTAAGGCTGGTCAATGATAGTACACCGGATTTTTTGGTCAGTATACACGTTAATTCCATCCCTTCTCCGAAATGGTCGGGAGCACAGACTTTTTATTCTCCTAGCTTCAAAAAGAGCGCAGAAGTTTCTTATTTGATACAAGATGAGATCAAACGGGTGATCGGTCATACAGAGCGGGTACCGAGTAAGACGAACAATGTGTTCCTGATTCGGGAGGTTAACTGCCCGGCCGTTTTGGTAGAAGTAGGCTTTGTCAGCAATACGGAGGAGGCAAAGCGACTTCAGAGCGTTGAATACCAAAAGGCTATGGCGAATGCCATTTATCAGGGGATCTTGCGTCAGTACTCAGGAGAAAAAGCGCCAATTACACCTTAAGAGGGCGGTGGTCGTGTCCCAACTGCCCGAATATGCTATAATGAACGCGCATACGCTGTCGTTATACCAGCATGAAAATGTTTGAAAAGATCATAGATGAGGTGAACCAGAATGTTGACCAGAGAACAGGTTCTCGAAGCACTACGCGATGTAAAAGACCCTGAAATTAATCGTAGCTTGGTCGAGCTCAACATGATTCGGGATATCCATATTGAAGGCAAGACAGTAAGCCTCACGGTCGTTCTGACGATTTCGGGCTGTCCACTCAAAGCCAAGATCGAGGACGATGTTATCGCAGCCGTGAAAGCGCTAGGAGCCGAAGAAGTACGTCTGCAATTCGGTTCGATGACAGACGAGGAACGTGCGGCTCTGTCTGCCCAGCTTCGCAAGAGCCAAGGTGGACAAACACATAACATGACACCGGGACAGGCTCCCCTCTTGAACCCGATCTTGGCGAAGGATTCGAATACGACCTTTATCGCGGTCACTTCCGGAAAAGGTGGCGTTGGAAAATCGACGGTGACAGTGAACCTGGCCGTTGCGCTCGCGCGTTTAGGAAAAAAAGTGGGCATTATCGACGCAGACATTTATGGCTTTAGTGTGCCCGATATGATGAATATTGAACAACGTCCAACCGTGATTGGTGAAACCATTCTGCCTGTTGAAAAGCAAAACGTAAAGGTTATGTCCATGGGCTTTTTTGTGGAGGACAACTCTCCGATCATTTGGCGTGGCCCTATGTTGGGTAAAATGCTTCGTAACTTTTTCACGGAAGTACACTGGGGCGAAGAATTGGACTACCTCTTGCTGGACTTGCCTCCAGGAACGGGGGATATGGCCCTCGACGTGCACACCATGATTCCGCAAAGCATGGAGATTGTGGTAACGACTCCGCATGCTACTGCAGCGTTTGTAGCAGCTCGCGCAGGCGCAATGGCAAAGCGAACCGGTCATGAAATCCTCGGTATTGTGGAAAACATGGCGTGGTACGAAGCAAAGGATGGTTCGAAAGAGTACGTATTCGGGCGTGGTGGAGGAGCTAAGCTTGCTGAGACATTGACATGTGAGTTGCTCGCTCAAATTCCGCTGGGCCAACCGGATAATCATCCGTCTGAACCTGATTATTCCCCATCCATCTATGGAGAAAAGACGGAAATTGGTCAGCTTTACATCGATATGGCCAAACGCGTCATAGAAAAATGCGGGGAAGCTGTCAAACAATAATATCCAAGAAGATGAAAAAGGTGGGCTCTGCAATAGAGCTCACCTTTGCTTTTTAGGAAGAAGGGTTGCCGCCACCACCGCCGCCGGATCCTCCTCCACCTTCTTTTCCCTTTCCTTTTTTCTTCGGCTTCAGTTCCTTTGGTTTGGTCATGTCCTCGGATACTTTGGTCATGATCTTCATGAGTTCAGCCTGGAATAAAGGACTTTGCAAGGATTCCTTCATCACTTGCATGGTTTGTTGTCGATAAGCAGAGCTTTTCATCAGGTCCATCAAATTTTTCTCAAACTCAGGGTCTTTCATTACGCTTATAAGCTCTTTTTGGTATTCAGGGTCCTTCATCAGGTCCTTCATTAACGTTTTTTGTTCGTTTTTCATGGATTTCGCCATAGCGCTTGCAAACTTAGGGTCTTTAAACGCTTCTTTGATGTGCGTGCTATTGGGATTCGTCATGCTTTGAATCAAAGTTGTCCGCACTGTCGACTCGTCCAGCATCAGACTTTGTTTGAACTTGTCATCCTTCATCATTTTACCTACAGATTGCTTCGCTTCGTCCGTCTGCAATATGTCCAGCACCATGTCTTTGACGCTTTTATAATCAGGCTGAGACGAACTTTGCGCTTGTCCGCCACCCCCGCAACTGGTGAGCACCAGACAGACAAGAGCGGTTAACCAAAAAGACATCGTCTTTTTTCTCATGGGGTGGACACCTCCTTCTTTACTCTGCCTACAAGTAACGTGTGCATTTTGTTTTGTTCTTACGCTAGTATTTTCTTGTATCCATTGGTACAATCATATTCGATGTGTGATGGGAGGGAATATTTGGTGAGTTTGCGTAAGTATGGCTGGCTTTTTATTACCACGCTCTTGCTTGGGGGATTAGGTGGGATCCTGGTTGCCCTTATTTTTGATATGGACAAGTTGCTCGTGGGAAGCACCGGTAACTTTTTTGTCGGCTTGTTCATGTATCTACTGTACGGAATGACCATTAGTATTGTGGCTCAGATGGGTTTTTTTGCGTATATGACAATTAATTATTTCGCTAAAACGATATTTAAAACGGCTTCCCTGTGGAAAAGCGTCCAAGTATTTCTTATTTTGTTTGTCTTTTTCGATATGATTTATCTTCGCTATACGTCCTTCAGTGAAGGAAAAGGATTTGGTACGTACTTTATTGAGCCAACGCTATTATTGATTGTCGCTATTGTTACCGCATATGGAAAAGTGAGTCTGACAAATAAATCTGCATGGATACCGACGACGTTCTTTATGTTTGTCGTTACGGCATTGGAATGGATTCCAGCATTGAAGGAAGATAATGTGCGTGCCACTCTGTCCATGCTCGTTCCACTATTGTTTTGTAACGTCTGGCAAGTCATGCAATTGCATCGTCTGGTAAAAAGAGAAAGCTGACCCAATGAAGGTCAGCTTTTTTGTTTTAGTGAATTTCTTTGCTGTCTACACTTGTACCCGAAATAAGTTCAGATACCGTAACGAATTCATAGCCATCCTTGCGAAGTTGGTCAATGATCACAGGGAGGGCAAGATGTGTATCTTTCGCAGAATCGCTCGCGTGCATCAGGATGATGTCTCCTGGATGAGCTTTCGATAATACATTATTGATGATCACATCAGTCCCCGGATTGGTCCAATCTTTTGAGTCCGTATCCCATTGGATGACGGTATAACCCATGCGATTCGCGATTTCCAGCACGCGTTTGTCAAAATCACCATTTGGCATCCGAATGAGCGTAGGTTTTTTTCC